>JAUXEL010000016.1 GCA_030620575.1 Fidelibacterota bacterium | reverse complement strand
ATAGGCCAGGTCCAGATGGTTGGATATCGGTGGTATGTCACACAGTACGCAGATATCCTCGGAGTAACCGGTTATGTCCGGAATGCTTCACAGGGACGGGTTGAGGTACTTGCACAAGCTAAAGAAGGCGATCTTAACACCTTTATTGATTATTTGAAAAAAGGTCCATCTAGAGCCCGTGTTGACCGTATAATAAAAGAGCCGTGTAGCGAAAATATAAAGTATCAGCGTTTTTTAATTAAGATGTGATCGATATGAATTGTAAGATAGCATTAGCACAAATTAATGTAACAGTTGGTGATATTGCGGGAAATGCAAAAAAGATCATCGATGCTGTTAATAAAGCGAAAAGCCATCATGCTGATATTATATTATTTCCCGAATTAACTTTAAGCGCATATCCTTCTTTAGATCTAATACTTGAAGAAGAATTTATTAATGCCAATCAGACTAAACTTCTGGAAATTGCAAAACATGTGCAGGATATTGTTGCAATTATTGGTGTAATATATTCTCACAACGGACACCGCTATAATGCTCTTGCAGTTGTACAGGATGGTCAGATCATTGATTATGTCCTGAAAACAAATTTACCAACCTATGATGTTTTCAATGAATTGCGGTATTTTCATCCGAATACACAGCCGCATCCTGTTCCCGTACAGATAAAAGGTAAAACATACAAGCTGGGTATTGAGATTTGTGAAGATCTCCGGGATGATAGATATGATACTAAAGTGACCCGTAATTTGGCGAAGCAAGGAGCAGATATAATTTTAAATGCGAGTGCGTCACCTTTTTATACAGGAAAAATGAAGCAACGTATTGCTCTTGTTCGTGAAAAAGTCGAAGCATTTCATCTCCCCTTTGTGTATGTAAATCTAATCGGTGGTCAAGATGAATTGATTTTTGACGGAAACAGTTTTGCATTGGATGCGGAAGGTCAGTTTGCCGCGCATTTACCGGCGTCTCAGGAAGCAATTGCCTATTGCAGTTTTAAAAATGGTCATGCAGAGAATCCGCAAGCAGATCCGGTAATAGATGAATTAAAGGAATTGCGAGCCGCACTAATTCTCGGTATCCGGGATTATTTTTATAAAAGCGGGTTTAAAGATGCGGTTATCGGTTTAAGCGGTGGAATTGATTCCGCCTTAGTTGCCGTGCTGGCTACTGAAGCGCTGGGTCCGGACCATGTCTATATCTATGCAATGCCTTCACAATTCAGCAGTGACCATTCTCTTGTAGATGCGGAACAATGCGCAAAAAATTTACATATTCATTTTGATACTATTCCCATTGAATCTGTATATAAAAATTTTCTCAACGCATTAAAAAATCCTTTTTCCGGAACCTCCTTCGGATTGGCTGAAGAAAACCTTCAAGCCCGTATTCGCGGTACAATTCTCATGTCCATATCCAACAAAAAGAATGCTTTGGTACTGACAACAGGCAATAAAACAGAACTTGCTCTTGGATATTGTACTTTGTATGGTGATATGTGCGGTGCTCTTGCGCCTATCAGTGATATAAATAAACCGGATGTTTACCGTTTGGCAAACTATTTAAATGAACAATATGGTTTTGACATAATACCGGAAAATACAATCCAAAAACGCCCTTCTGCAGAATTGGCAGAAGGACAATATGATCCTTTTGATTACGATATTGTTAGTCCGATCGTTGATGACCTGCTTTATCAGAACAAAAGTATGGAACAGTTGATCGAAGAAACTGCGGATCCTGAATTGGTTTATAAAATATTTCATTTGATCAGGACAACAGAATTTAAACGCTGGCAAGCGGCACCCGGTTTACGCGTTACTCCCAAGGCTTTTGGACAGGGACGAAAAATGCCCATAGTCAATCATTTTACCTTCTAAACTTTTTTATTTTTCACATCTTGTGATGATGGTCACAAAAAACCATTTATATAGCATATTGACTTAAAATTCTTTATCTGCTTAAGATAATTCCCTAATTTTATGATTAATAAATAGTGGGGGACATGCCGTCATCATTTACAGCACCTGCCGTACGTTATGCGTTGATTTTTTGCGCGGGTATTTCTTTACAGCTCTTTTTATTATGTTCCATATGGGTAATAGCGCTGTTGTTGTTATGCACGCTTGTTTTAATTGCCCGATATCATTCATGCCCAATTTCAAAATATCTTTTTATTCTTTGTATCCTACTTTCCGGAATGCTGCGCTGTACTATAGCAGAGCAGCAATTTCAGGAAAAACGGGAAATACCGGAAAGAGATATCGCCCTGGATATTACCGTTCTCCGACAAAAAACCACACCATATTATATAGCTTCCTATACTGTAGAAGCTGAAATTGATGATCAGCGTTGCCGCGGAACAATGTACGCAAAAGCAAGTATGCCGGTGCTTATTCCCGGGAAGTCATATCATCTTAGCTTAGTTCATGTGAAATGCATTACACCCAATGTCAACCCTTATAATTTCGATTATCTAAAATACGCAAAAGGGAAGGGGATCACCCATTCCTTTAATGTAGATTCAAAGGCGGTTATAAATGAAACGGCAATAAAACATCCACTGCGATATGCGGCTTATTGTATCCGCACCCAAATTGCTGTTCGTTTCTTATCGGTATTAGGTATCGAGAAGGGAAGTCTGGTAAATGGACTATTACTGGGAATGAAATCAGAAATCCCCGATTGTATTTCAAATATGTTTCGCCAGCTGGGTATCAGCCATTTACTGGCAGTTTCCGGGTTGCATGTGGGATTGATCGTGCTGATTGTATATCAGCTGCTGTTAAGTTTGTCCCTCCCGCGTATTCCCCGGACACTGCTGATATGTGTTTTTTTAATCTTTTACTGTTATTTAACCGGAGGATCCCCTTCTGTCATACGGTCTTCTTTGATGACAGCTTTAGTGCTCCTGGCACCTGTATTTCAGCGTAGATATCACGCACTTAATGCTGTTGCGGCAACAGCCGTAATACTTTTACTGATCAACCCTTTTTATCTTCGCGATGTTGGATTTCAATTCTCTTTTTCTGCTGTATGCGGAATATTGATCGGATATCAAATCCTGAAAAACAGGATTTCATTTACACCGCACAATTGGGCAGTGCGCTATGCATATGATATGTTGCTGGTGTCTGCCAGCGCAGCTTTATTCACAGCTCCCATCGCTTTATTCTATTTTAACACCTTTCAACTTGCCTCACTTATGTTAAATATTATTGCCATCCCATTAACATTTTGTGTAATGATATGTGCTATGTTCAGCATACCGTGTTTGTATTTTCCTTCTTTTTTCAGCGATATTGTATTACATGCTTTGGATATGGGTATTTGCGCATTTCGCGGCGTACTGCGACTTGCATCTATGTCCGGAATATGGACACTCAACATTTCATCGTATTGGAAACCATGCATTGTCGGAGCGGTGCTGATATGTATTTTATGCGTTTGTATACACAACAAAAGAATGAGATATATACTTTGTGTCTTGCTGACGCTTTTTAGCGGTTTATGGTTTTATTTCAGCACGCGTCCCGAGTGGGTCCAGCTTTCACTAAAACGCGGACAGGCAATAGTGTTCCGTAATGGACAGGATGCATTAATTATCAACACAGGCAGTGTCGGATTTAATTATAATGACTATGATGCATCTATTAAAGCACTTTGTGAGCATTGGGGTATTCGTCGTGTTACAATAATTATTACCGCATGGGAGAAAACTAAAAAAGGGACCGTCCAATACATTCGCCAGGATTTTCCCGGCTGTCAGGTTTTAATTCCTGAAATACATGAACCCATAGAGGCCGATTATAAAATAATTACCCGGGATACCAGCTGGGCTATGGGGAAACAGCATATTTTGATCCACCCTGAAAGTGAAAGTTTATCTCTTATGATCCGGACAAAAAAAGACAGTATTTGCATTCACGGCGGAGCTGAGGATCACTTTCCGCATATGAATACTGATGTACAAGTGGAAAAAGTGCGTCACGGTATTATCATTGCAAGTGTTTTATACCAAAAAGAATAATACTACCAAGTGTGCACACTTTTATTTATATTATTTTAATGACCATAAAGGGGTAAAAATGAAAAAGATCATCATGCTGGGATTTATTGTCTTATTGTTAAGTGGTTGCAGTACATATTATGGAAAATATGACTATAATAAATATTTTCAGAACAAAGAACCGTTTATTATTGTCGACGATGAACAGGAAGCCGCAAAATTTATCGCACGTAAATTGGCTCACCGTTTTAAACGTTCAGGGCCCCGGACTGTTGTGGTGTTAAATTTTACGGATGAATACGGTGACAGTTTAAAGCAGGGTGCTTTTTTTGCGGGTATGATCATTTCCGGCTTGGATCGATATCGGAACCCGATTGTCGTAGAGCGTGATGCGCTCTATGAAATTGTCAAAGAGCGGGAACTTACACAAACCAACCTGATAAGCAATAAAGGGTATGAATTAAAGAAACTGATTCAAGCGGAATATATTTTAAACGGCCGTATTTTGTGTGGTAAACGGGATGACATGATTTCGGTGCGTTGTTTTGAGGTTGGAACCGGTAAAGTGGTTTATGCTTCTACTATCAGTATTGACCGAACACCTGAAATTCAAGTGTCTTCAGCGCCTCCTATTATTATTATAACTGATCCCTACAGACCCGGTCCTCATTATCCTAAGCCCCCCAGTATTCCTAAACCACCGACTCCAGATCCGGATGATGAGACAGATAAGAAACCCTCACCTCCGGGCAATAGTATAGAAAATATCGGCAAAAAAGACTTGGATAAAGCAAAACCTTCTACTTCAGATCAAATAAAATATAAGAAAAAGCCTGAAAATAAAGTGACAAAAAAACCTTCTTCAACAAACTTGAAAAAGGAATCTCAGACGCCGGAAGATTCGGTAAAAACAACTATAACACCCGCAAAAAAGAAAGTGGAAAAGAAGGTAGAAGAAAAAGAGCCGGGAGAAGAAATTTTGAAAGAAAAAGATAAAAAAAGTACATCTTCGACAACGAAAAAAGAATCTGTTTTTAAAAAATAATTATCCATGCGTTCCGATAATACATCGCTTCATGATATCGACAATACCTACCGGCAGAAATATGGTACCATTATTGGCGTAGATGAAGCCGGTAGGGGACCCCTGGCCGGACCCGTTACTGCTGCTGCGGTAATATTTCCGGAGGATGCGCATTATGATCTCATTCGGGATTCAAAAAAATTAAGTGAAAAACAACGGGAAAAAGCCTATATCTGGATTGTGGAACATGCAAATAGCTGGGCTGTCCATTCCATGGGGGTGCAGGCAATTAACAAAATGAATGTCCTGCAAGCTGCCCTCAAAGCTATGGAACGTGCCGTAGAAAAGATATATATTCATCCCGCACATATTCTTGTAGACGGTAACCGTATGCCGGAAACACTGAAATACAGGGGAGATGCTATTATCGGAGGAGACAGTATCTCTTTTTCAATTGCCGCCGCATCGATTTTGGCAAAAGTCAGCCGGGACCGCATGATGAAGCGATGGGCAGAAATATATCCGGAATATGGTTTTGAAAAACATAAGGGATACGGTACCGCGCAGCATTTGAATGCCCTTAAAACATATTATCCGACACCTATACATCGTTCTGAATTTGCTCCTGTAAAACATACGTCCTTTCCGGAACACCCAACAAAAATGATGCTGGGACGCTGGGGGGAAAACTGGGCTATTTATTATTTAATATTAAAAGGCTACCATTATATTACACGTAATTATCATGGCGGGAACAAAGGAGAGATTGATATAATTATGCGTAATGAAAAAGAATTTATCATGGTAGAAGTTAAAACATCATTTGGAAAGAGCGAATATGAGACAGCTGAACGCGTGACACCAGAAAAAATTGAAAAAATGATGCATGCTGCCGAACGGTATTTTTATGATTTGAATATGTCGGAATATAATGTTAGATTTGATGCGCTTACGATATCCGGGCATGATTGGAATGCTCCGCATATAGAACATTACGAAAATATTATATGAAATACAAAGGAACTACATGACAGAACACTATATACCCGAACAGCAGGAAACAAAGGTAAAACATAAAAGAGGGAAACGTAAATTTGCCACAAAGAAAGAAAAAGTTCTTTATGAAATAAAATCATGGACTATCATTATTATAGCTGTCTGGATAATACGAACGATGATATTTTGTAATTATATTATCCCGACAGGCTCAATGGAAAACACAATGATGACAGGGACCTTTGTTGTAGGTAATCAATTTTATTACGGAGCACAAACTCCCCATAAAATTGCTATCCCATTTACTCAAATTGGATTTATGTTACCCCATGTAAACTTGCCGGCAATTAAAAAACCTGAAACCGGCGACATTGTTATTTTTGAATACCCGCAAAACAGGATGTTTGATTATGTTAAACGTTGTATTGGTATACCGGGATCCACCCTTGAAATTAAAGATAAACAAGTATATGTAAACGGTGTATTATTTGAAGATCCGCTTCAGGCAAATATTAGTTATGAGCGTATTTTACCCAAGAGTTTTGTTGATACACGCATCTGGCCGCCCGGAAACGGGAACCAGGATCAGTACCGCCCTCTGTATATTCCCAAAAAGGGGGATATTATTAATTTGGACACGGCAATTCCTGAATATGCATATAACATATTAATTCTGGATGGCCAAAAAGTCAGCTATCGGTTTGGCAATTGGTATATTGACGGAGAGAGACAGCGTACGTATAAAGTGGAACAGGACTTTTATTTTATGATGGGTGATAGCCGGGATAACAGTGCAGACAGCCGGTTCTGGGGGATGGTTCCTTATAAATATATTAGAGGGAAACCGACCGTAATACAGTTTGTTCTTTGGGATAAAACCTGGAAAAAGGTGCTGGTCATTAGCGGAATGGGCATCCTATTATTCTATGCATTTTTCTGGGACAGTATTAAATCAAAGAAGAAAAATAAAAAAGAGAAAAATGCATCAATGTAATGTATAAATGTAAATTCATTTTACAATTAAATAATAATGTAAGATAATCCGGGAATCGGCAGAAATTTCAAATAGTACGTTTTATGGAGGTTTACGATGGGAAATTTTGTTGCTCCACCATATCGAATTAAAATGGTAGAACCAATTAAACAAACAACGCGTGAAGAACGGGAAAAGTACTTAAAAGAAGCATACAATAATCTTTTTCTGATTCCCAGTGAAGCCGTATATATAGATTTGTTAACTGATAGCGGCACCGGTGCGATGAGTCATTTTCAGTGGGCAGCTCTTATGCAGGGAGATGAAGCCTATGCCGGCAGCCGCAGTTTTTACCGCTTTGAAAAAACAGTAAAATCAATTACCGGATATCAACATATTATTCCGACACACCAGGGGCGGGGTGCTGAACAGGTTGTCTTGCCATTGCTGACTCCACGATCCGGCATGTATTTTATAAGTAATATGCATTTCGATACAACCCGTGCACATGTCGAATTAGCCGGTGCACGCGCAATTGACTGTGTTATCGATGCATGTTTTGATATTGACACCTACCATCCTTTTAAAGGAAATATGGATGTTGAAAAATGTCTGGCATATATCAAAGAATATAAAGCCGATAATATTGCCGGAATCATTATGACGCTTACCAATAATTCCGCCGGAGGGGAGCCTGTCAGCATGGAGAATCTGCGTGCGGTAAGTGCGCTTGCAAAAAAATATCATATTCCTCTGATCATGGATGGTGCGCGATTTGCTGAAAATGCTTTTTTTATCAAACAAAGGGAAGCCGGGTATGAACAGAAAAGCATTCAGGAAATAGCCCGTGAAATGTTTGATTACACAGATATATTTTTGATGAGTGCAAAAAAAGACGGACTGGTCAATATAGGGGGATTAATTGCCATTAAAAACGATACTGAATTTTTCCAGACATGTCAGGTTCGAACTGTGGCTTACGAGGGCTTTCCGACATACGGTGGACTGGCCGGCCGGGATTTAGAAGCAATGGCGGTAGGATTGGAAGAAGGTATGGATGAACATTATTTGCGGCATCGTTTGGATCAGGTACGTTACCTTGCAGAGAAATTAAAACAGGCCGGTATTCCAATCCAGTATCCTTCCGGAGGGCATGCGGTATTTGTCGACTGTAAACGCATCTGTCCACACATTCCATT
This sequence comes from Fidelibacterota bacterium, assembly GCA_030620575.1. GTDB lineage: Bacteria > Fidelibacterota > Fidelibacteria > Fidelibacterales > Fidelibacteraceae > M50B103. Next base: position 8,918 of record JAUXEL010000016.1, on the reverse strand, counting down.
TGATCGTTTTCCGGCACAATCTGTATGTAATGCATTATATCTTGAAGCCGGTGTTCGCGGTGTTGAAATCGGTTCCATGCTGCTGGGGCGTGATCCTGAAACAGGTCAAAACATTGAAAGTCCATTTGAATGGATGCGATTGGCAATTCCCCGCAGGACATATACCTATGCGCACCTTGATATTGTTGCGCAAGCTGTTATTTCTATTTACGAAAAACGGGGAAAAATCAAAGGACTGGTATTTGAATATGAGCCACCGGTTCTGCGTCATTTTACTTCAAGATTGAAATATGAGTAAATTTCACCCCCCTTTTATTAATATTAACTGTCAGATGGCGACACGTATTAACAAAATATTGAAATAAACACCCGAAAATTAAGATTTATTTAAACTGATCGATAATAATTAATGTATCGTCAAGTAAGGATTAAAAATACATTAAGAATCCTGTTTTAAGCAGTATTTAGAACCTTTAACTCACTATATTATTAACATTCAATCAATTAACACCTGAGGGTATTGCATAGCTAATTACTTTTTATTAATTTCGTACTGCAATGAGAGAAAGTTTTTTGAAAGCAATTAAAAGAGCGAGAATTTTCACAGCAATGAGAGAGAGAGAATTTTCACAGCAATGAGAGAGAGAAATCTTTCTATAACCCCAAGCAAGGAAGGGTTAGAAATGAAAAAAGTATTGATATTGACTCTAAGCATATTATCTATTCTGATAACAGTCATCCACGCAGAGCCAGGGACAATTAATTTAGTATATGCCAATGGCAATACATCCTATGTGGGTGACAAGACCTATTATGAATTTGATGTACAGGCATGGATAAGTAATGGAAGCGATGTTATTGGTGACGGAATGGTATATATTGGATACCCCAATGATATTTTTGGTGATGTTGTGGTCATGAATCAGAAAATCAACGTTAGCAAAACAGGAATATTAGGTGGCGTTGATCCTTTATTAAATATTGACCTATATAAGCTGGTAAATGTTACGGATACAAAATTAGATGTATTCGCGGTAACATTTATGGCCAGCTTTGATGAAGCAAACCCAAATTTTAAAGTATATTATTCTCCGATTTCTGCAGATGCTTCAAATCCTTCAGATCTTCTCCATATTTGTATAGAAGCATCCACCGGCGGGCACGGGAATGTTTTATTCCCGGACTTTATACCTGATACAGATTTGCTTTACTTTGATTATGAAGGGGAATTATTCAGCAACGGATTACAGATCGCTGAAGCCATTGAGCCCGTTGATATTGTACTGACCATCACTCCACCTGATGAAACTGCCCCTCCTGAGGTTATAACTCCTCCTGATGATCCCAGCCAGATAGGAATGCTTGAATTAGCTTCTTTTTCCGGAAGTCTGAAAAAATCAACAGTTATATTAAAGTGGGTAACTCTTAGTGAAACGGATAATGCCGGATTTGTTATTAAACGTTCAGAAACCGGCGGTCAATTTATTGAAATTGCTAATTATCTGACAGATGCTACTCTTGAAGGAGATGCTACTTCAACAAAACGCATTAAGTATAGCTATACAGATTTTGAAATAGTACCCGGAAAACAATATACCTATCAGTTGGAAAGCATCGATATTTATGGGAATGCAATAATGCATGAAACGATTTACATTAATGCAAACTCAGTTGCACTCAACCGGAAGAAAGTTATGGGGTCAGAAGATTTTACTTTGGAGCCCAGCTATCCGAATCCCTTCAATCCAAGTTTTGTTGTGCCGTTCAATCTTACCTCATCACAGTATATTGACATCAAACTTTACAACATGTCAGGTCACTTAGTTAGAGACATTGCCGGTAATCATTATCAGGCAGGTCAATATAATATCCATGTAGATTGCAGTAATCTTGGAAGTGCTGTGTATCTCCTTAAGACGAATATAGACGGGCAGCAGTCCACACAGAAAATGCTGTTAGTTAAATAAACGCAATTATTAAATTTGAGAGAGAGAACAGCTGAAGCGGCACCATTTAAGAGGTGCCGCTTCTTTATATAGTAGAAATAATTTAATTAAAATTGATAAATAGTTGCATTCCAACAATATAAGTTATATTTTCTCAACGAATACGAGAGAATAATTTATAAAAGAAATTAGACAAGGCAGAAAAGGGGAAAAAATGAGAAAAATATTAACAATAATTCTATTAGTATTAGCCGCGACGAATGTTTTTGCTACTACGGGAACACTGCATCTCGTTTATACTAATGGTACAACAATTATAGAAGCTGACAGCAGTATTTATTATGAGTTTGATATCCAAGTATGGCTGTCAGAAGGGGATGAGGTATTAGGTACCGGTATGGCATATGTTGATTATCCTGAAACAATATTTGGTTCCTTAGTTGTAACGAATAATAAAGTATCTGTTACGAAATCAGGTATTTTATATGGTGAAATTCCCGATATAAACATCCAACTTTATGATATCATAACAAATGATACCTTTTGTGATTGTTATGCAATTACTTTTGAAGCACCTACAATGGGAAATTCCGGTGTAAAACAGTTTTTTACCAATGTATCAAATGATCCACTACTACCTTCTGACCTGATGCATGTGCGGATGGAAGTTGCCGGCCCGGGCGAAGGAAATGTTTTATTTCCCGGCTATATACCCGGCATAGATAACCTTTACTTTAATTATGAAAGTGAAACGTTTGCGGGTGGACTGGATATTTCAGAAGCTATAGAGGCTGTTTTAGTAGAAGATACCACCGGTACAGTTGATCCTCCTGAGCCTGTTTTCTCTGGTTCAGTAGAATTAAAAAGTTTTACTGCAAACTGGAAAAGGGAAAATATTATCATTAAATGGTCAACAAAAAATGAGATTGATATTGCCGGTTATAATTTAAAACGTGCTCTCAGTGGTGCTGAATATGTTGAGATAGTAAATTATTTAACGGATCCTTCATTAGTTGCAAAAGGCGGAATTGCTGTCATAAAATATGAATATTCTGATGCTGATGTCATCTCCGGTGCCCCATATTCATATCAACTTGAATGTGTTGATGATTCAGGCGGTGTACTGTTATTTGATTCTATAATGGTTGCTGCAGATGAAGATTATATTGTAGAAAGCAGTTATCCGAATCCCTTTAACCCCAGTTTTGTTGTTCCATTTGAACTTCAAACGATCCAGAATGTTGATATCAAACTGTATAATATATCCGGACAGGTTGTACGGGACATTGCAAGCGGTAGCTATCAGGCAGGGCATTATGAACTAAATGTTTATTGTAATGATCTTAGCAGTGGAGTTTATCTGCTGAAAACGATTGTTAATGGTCAACAATCCACACAAAAAATGTTACTTGTAAAATAGGCAAAATAATTATAAGAAATGAAGAGCCCCTTATATTTGCAAGGGGCTTTTTTTGTGATTCTATTTTTTTATCATTTTTGATATATAAAAACCTTCACTCAGGAAATGCTGTGGTAGAATACTCAGCATTTTGGAGTTGCTATCATGGGGTATCTGAATGCCGTACGCCGATAGATCTTTGTATACTGAATGTAAAGCAAATCCCGGATGCTGAGATAAAAAGGTTTCAACTTGTTTCTCATTTTCATCCGGAATAATAGAACAGGTGGCATATACTAAAAATCCGCCGGGTTTCACAAGTTTCGCATAATCATTTAAAATATCATGCTGTATTCTGATATGGTTTTGTAATTTTTCTTCGCTCAAATCCCATTTTTTATCCGGGTGACGTCCGTAAACACCGGATCCCGAACAAGGAGCATCAATTAATAACATATCTGCCTTTTCGGAAAAACGGGGTATCATTTCCTCAAATGATTTGATAGATATATGATACACCCCGGCGCGTTTAGCCCTCCTTGCCAGTTCTATTAATCGCTTTGGATAACGGTCTGTAGCGATCAGGATGCCGCTATCCCGACGCAGGGAAGCTAAATGCAGTGTTTTCCCGCCGGCTCCGGCACATAGATCGATCACAACATCATCTTTCTTTGGATTACAGACGAATGCAACGAGCTGACTGCTTTCATCCTGGAATTCGAACAGACCCCGTCTATACATAGGGTGTTGATTCAAGTTGCTGCGTTTATCCATACGCAGTGCATCGGGTGAAATATTTCCTGAATGTAGAGACAAATCCTTGCAGCTGCTCTGCAATTCCGAGGGTGAAATTTTCATTGTATTCGTACGCAGATGAACGGTAGCCGGTTTATTCATTTCAGCTAAACACAATTCAATTTCTTCTCCGGTGTAATGCGTATGTATTCTGTCCCATAGTACATCCGGTATGGACCAGCGGATTGGCGGATGCTGTGGCAGTTGATTTTTATAGCGATAATGAGTAAAATAATGTGAAATACCATCTTCAATATTAAATTTTATGTTTTGCACTTCGTCAGGAAAATGCCGTTGGTATGCATGCACAATTAGCAAATCTGCGGGAACAAAGTCAGTATCTATTGATATATTTTTTCGTATTTGCCATTCATATAAGCGCAGATTCCGAATGATATCATAATACAGATCTCCAATTAAACGCCTGTCTTTTGATCCAAGGTAACGTCGCTCCTGAAAATATTGTTGTTTTATCTTGTCGGCGCCGCGTAACGGTGCAATTTCATCTATCCACTGAGAAAGAAGTTCACTGCAATGGCTAAGTAAGAGAGGTGTATTTTTCATGGTCATCACTTAATATATAATAATTTTTTACTAACAGTGGCCCGGGGTGTAGACAAACGGTAAATATATATTCCGGATGGCAGATGGTTTAGCTGAAAATTCAGATGATATTCACCTGCCGGATTAAAGGCATGAAGCGGTGTAGCTACAATTTGTCCATTTATATTCAGGATATCGATACGTATTTGGGTTTGTTCCACCAAGTGATAAGAAATATGGCAGTTTCCGTTAACCGGATTAGGGTAACTTTGAGATAAATAAATATCCGATGGAACTATTAAATCAGAAGCAATTCCCACTGCATCACCCCGTTTGATGCGTAAATTATCAAGATATATTTCTCCGGTATAAGGTGCTGTTTGTGCGGTTTCACCGGGTTTCATTTTAATATATATTTTTTCGATATATATCGGCGACTCAGCTGCGGCATCAATGCCTACCGGTCCTCCCAATGTTCCCCAGGTATTTAACCAAGTTGTTGGACGCGGACGCATACTCAGAGTATATGATTTTCCGTTTGCGTCTTTGCAATAAATGCGAAAATCATATTCTTTCTCATCGGTTTTAATGTCAAGAAAGATTGAATCAGCATGATGATTGATCAGTATATCTTTGTACAGGTAGGCAACGGCTGAACTTTCGGAATATTCATAATGCAGAGAAATTGCATCCCATGCACCCGTTCCCTCTGTTCTTAAATACGATGCATCCATATTTAAATATGTTGATTGGAGGTGAAATCCGGCTGTGTCACTGAAAGTTTCAGCTGTATAATAACCGGGATTATCAATTACTGTAACACAAATAGTATCCTTATGCCCTTGAATATCCGCTATAATTATACCGGATCCGGGACTGTCGGCAATAAAAGTATCATTGATCAACTGCCCGCCGTTACCACTATATGTCCAGGATATTGCATTGGGCTTTATAATAATTGGGGTATTCCCTAATGTGATCGCATTATAAGAACACTTAATACTTTCCTCTGGATAAAGTAAAAAGGTTTTATGATCAAATGAAAAATGCTGAACGGCAGGTTCGGAAGAAAGGGGAATAATATATCGCGGACTTTCATCAACTTCTAATAATATGGAATCATTGGCTGTAATATGGTATGCAATAATATTTCCTGTTTTATCTAAAATGCGGGTGAACGGAGAAATGACTTTACATAGAATAGTTTGGCTTCCGCTGTAACACCAGGCCACTGTCAGGGAATCATGGAATGAGACAATAAAATGTTCATTTTCAATCATGGAAGAAACCGGTCTGGAAGTATTAACACGTGTTGCCAAAGTTTTCATTGCATAATATGCCGGTTTGGGTGTTTGATTAAATTCCAGCAGTCCAAAATGATGTTCCGGCTGATCTGCAACGGTTCCATCATTTTTTAAATCATAATAGATCGCGGATTTGATTTGAGGATCCAGAAGGCATTGTAAAAACATACGGGTAATGTAATTTGCTTGCTTATCATATGAAATATTAGGCCATCCATCATGAGTAGGATATCCAAATTCACTGAAATATATGGGTTTATCTCCGACATATGATTTGACACTGTTGACATAGGATTGAATTTCATATTCCGGACGGTATGCAACCTGATAGAGGTGAAATGACACAGCATCCATGTAATCTCCGCCTCCGGCAGCAAAAACATCCCGGATAAAATCAAGTCCCTCAATAAAAGGGAGGCCATTACCGATTGCGGGGGATGTAGCACACCCGATAACTGTCACGGATGAGTCAACTGCTTTGATCGAGTCATACGCCGTCTGCAGTAAAGCGAAGTAATCATTTGGATCAGGCTGAGGTGTCCAAAAAAGCACTCCATGATTGGGTTCATTCCATATCTCGTAATGCGTAATACCCATAGGGGTGAAATGGCGTACAATTTCCTGACAGTAACGAGCGTAAGCTATACGGTTTTTTTCGGTTGTTACACCGCTTCCTGCAGCGGGGGCATAAAGAACATTATTATAGTTTAAGATCAAATAAATATTTATACCCCGTGATTTAGCTGATTGCACATAATGATCAATTTCAGGAGGTATTGAATACACGCCCGAATCGGTTTCAACATCGGACCAAAGGCATTCATCACGTATCATTTGGATACCTGCTTCACGGCATAATTCAAGCTGTTGGATCACTGCTGCAGAATCCATGTCACCGCGGTAAATTTGTCCAAAATGGGTCTGTACACCAAAAAATGATTCATTGCCGCATAAGATCCCAATAAAAAGGCTTGCTATTATCCATGATCTATATTTCATATGTACGCCCCTTATATTGATGAATAAATGTAAAATGATTTTATGATTATTCAAAACGGATAAATACCTGCAAATTTCAATTTACCGTTTATATGATGCCTGGCAATATAAGATTTTAACATAAAATGATACATTTCTTTCCTAAAAATGATTATAATTAGACATGAAAAACCTATACCGCAAATCAAGAATTTTGTTTTTATTTTTTATTCTGATCGTAGCAAATTGCAGTGAATCACATCATAATGAATTGATCTATCGCTTTAAGCCTAATGACAGTGCCATAGGATTAGATTCTGTAAAAACACAAATACTAACAGAACGCGGGACAGAGGTGTTGATTATGTATCCCGATTCTGATATTGTTATTATTCAGTATGATAGGTTTCAAACGAACCAAAAATTGATTGAATTGTATTTTACATCAAATGACTATAGCATTGAATTAATTACTAAAACCCGTATCGAAAAGAGAAACCAGCCATGGGAAAAAAAGTAAAAGCAATAGGTCTATTATCCGGCGGATTAGATTCTGTACTGGCTGTTGCCCTTATAAAGCAACAGGGAATTGAGGTAATTGGACTTTTAATCCATACGGGCTTTGCAGATTATAAAGAAACTTCAGAGGATGGCAAACACAGTGTTGCGGATATTGCCGAAGCATTGGGTATCGAATTGCGAATTGTGAATATTTACGATGCATATTGGGAAACATTATTATACCCAAAACACGGATACGGGAAAAATATCAATCCTTGTCTGGACTGCCATTTACATATGATTCGTGTCGCAGCAAAAATAATGCATGAGGAAAATGCAGATTTTGTTTTTACCGGTGAAGTTGTAGGTCAGCGTCCTAAAAGTCAGTTGGCACACCAGATGAAAATTGTTCTCGAAGAAAGCGGCATAGAAGACCGCTTACTCCGCCCATTGTCTGCCTTGCGCTTGAAACCAACCATTCCAGAAATAGAGGGTCTTGTAGACCGTTCAAAGCTAAAGGATTTTTCCGGACGACAACGCAGTCCCCAGTTGCATTTAGCAAAGGAATTGGGTGTGGAAAATTTCGCAGTTGCCGCCGGCGGAAATTGCTATTTGATCAGTAAGGAGTATGGTAATCGTTTTAAAGATCTGCTACAGCAATACGGAAAAGAAAACTTTCCAAAGGAAGAGATGCCGCTTCTACGTATCGGTCGCCATTTCCGAATATCAAAAACAGCCAAAATAATAATAAGCCGGGATGAATCTGAATACCATCTCTTGCAACCATTTATTTCCGGGCGCTATTTATTTGAACTTGAAAATACAATTGGCGCTATCGGTATTGGTGTAGGGGAATTTAGCGAAAAAGACATGCTTCTGACCTCCCGTTTACTTGGGCGATATTCCAAAGCCGGACAAGATGAAATTATTCATGTTAATGTTCGCTATCAGGATAAAATTTATGACATTCAAACATCACCTCTGGCTGCAAATGACCCACTTATTGATTCACTTCGCATATAAATAATACCCGTGAATTGAATGAACTTTTTGTTTGAAATACTATATAATAATATTAGTTTTTCATGGTTTGAGGGTTGCTGCTGCAACTCGTTTTTTTATATTGCTTTTTGAGGAAGATATGTTAGAAACGGTTCGCAAAAAAATACATGATATATTGGATGATCTGGGATGGGAACAAACTCCTTTTGTGGTTGAACATCCACGAAAAAGCGAATTTGGGCATGTTAGCACTAATGTAGCATTAACTTTATCCAAGCAGCTAAAACGCAACCCGATAGATATTGCAAAAGACCTTGTTTCTTCACTGAAAAACCAAATTGAAGATATCGAAAAAATTACCGTAGTCCGTCCGGGATTTATTAATTTCTTTTTTAAACCCTCCTATTTCCAGAATTTTATTCCTCAAATACGGCAATTAAAGGAAGAATT
>JAUXEL010000065.1 GCA_030620575.1 Fidelibacterota bacterium | reverse complement strand
AGGTTGAGATTGAGGCTGAGGTTAAGGCTGAAGTTGAGATTGAGGTTAAAATGGAAACGAGTAATGTCCGGCAATCTGTGTCGCGGTTTCTAAGCACGTTTTTTTGCACGAAAAAAATAAAAAGTCAATGGAAATTTGCAAGGTATTTACTATATTTACGGATTGGTAATTAGGTAGTAAACAACGCACTTTTCAATGGGAGATAAGCATTGAAGTTGTCAACATTTAAAAAAGGTCTTCATCCTGAAGATTACAAGTATTTTAGTCACGATCAGGCGATTGAAACCCTGTCTTTGCCGGATGATGTGTATATCCCTTTGCAGCAGCATATCGGTACACCATGTGAACCGCTTGTAACAAAGGGTGACCGGGTAAAAACCGGACAAATTATTGCAAACAGTGACAGTTATGTTTCTGCTCCGGTACATGCAACAGTTACCGGTGTCGTCAAAGATATCCAAAAATACTATCATCCGCTTGGAATGCGCACAACCATGATCCATATTCAGCGTGATGGAGACGATGAATGGGAATTGCTGGAAAAAATTCAGGATTGGAAATGGACATCAAAAGAGAAACTGCTTAAAACGATCCGGAATGCCGGAATCGTCGGACTGGGCGGGGCAACGTTTCCAACTCATGTAAAACTTAATCCTCCGGATGATAAAACCATTGATTCTTTTATTTTAAACGGAGTAGAATGTGAGCCCTATTTAACCTCTGATGACCGGCTGATGGTTGAACATAGCGATAAAATTCTTCTGGGAATGTCGATCATGATGCATATTCTGGATGTCCAGAAGGGCTATATTGGTATTGAGAACAATAAACCGGAAGCCATTGCCAGAATGCAGAAACGGGTAGTGGAACTGGGTTATCCTTTTACCATGGTGCCCCTGAAGGTAAAATATCCGCAGGGTGCCGAGAAAATGCTGATCTATTCAGTATTGAAACGTAAGGTTCCCGCAGGCAAGTTGCCGATGGATGTCGGTGTTGTAGTAAACAATGTTGCAACGGCTCATGCAGTCGCGGAAGCTATTGTGGATGCAAAACCCCTTATTCAGCGTGTTATAACAATTACCGGAGACGGGGTCCGTCAACCGAAAAATCTGATGGCCCGATTAGGAACCCCATTTAAAAATCTTTTTGATGCCTGTGACGGTGTAAAAGATGATGTAAATCAAATTTTTATGGGCGGTCCCATGATGGGAATGACCCAATATCATCTGGAATCACCGGTAGTAAAAGGCAGTAGCGGTATTGTCGCGGTTACCGGTGACTTAGTAGAAGAAATTACAACCTTTCCCTGTATTCGTTGCGGTGCATGTGTGAAAGTATGCCCGATAAACCTTATGCCATTACGATTATCAAAATTTGGGCAGGAAGGGTATGTTGAAAAACTTGATGATTTTGGAGTTATGAGTTGTATCGAATGCGGCGCTTGCGCGTTTGTTTGTCCGGCAAATATTCCGCTGGTACAATGGATCCGTATCGGGAAATTACGACTTCGGGAACATACAGCGAAAACTGCGAAGGAGACAACATGACAGAAAACAAACCTGTCCCGGAAGACAAAAAAAAGGAAACGGTTGTTGAAGCCGCTTCCGAAAAAGATATAAAAAAATCCATAGCCGATAAGCCAAAACCCAAAAGAGATCCACGGGCACGTCTGTTTAAAACAGACAGGATGACCATTGTTGCGCCGGCACCGCACGCAAAAGGTAAAAACAGTGTACCACGTGTTATGTATACAGTTATTCTGGCCTTAATGCCGGCTGTGGCTGTTTCACTCCTGTTGTTTGGCACCCGCGCAATGGTAACGATCACAGTTGCTGTTTTTTCTGCTATGGTTGCTGAATTTGCTTGTAATAAAATCATGAAAACAGGGGTCACCATTGATGACGGCAGTGCAATATTAACAGGATTATTACTTGCATTAACACTTCCTCCTACTTTCCCGATCGCGGGAACAGCTTTAGGGGCAGTTGTTGCCATCATATTTGGTAAACAGGTATTTGGCGGACTTGGAGCTAATATTTTTAATCCGGCCCTGTTGGGACGAGCATTTTTACAGGCCAGTTTCCCTGTAAAAATCACAACCTGGACAATGCCCATGTTTGCCGGTTCAGGTGCTTATTATGATATGGTAACATCAAAAGCAGTTGATACCGTTACGGGCGCGACCCCGTTGGGTTTATTGAAATTTGAAGGTATTGGAACGTATCTTAAACCTTTGCTGCTGGGAAATATTGGCGGTTGTATCGGTGAAACCTCAGCCATTGCATTGCTGTTGGGCGGATTGATATTGATTATTCTGAAATATGCCGATTGGCGTATTCCGGTCAGCTATATCGGAACTGTCTTTCTTTTTAGTGGAGCGCTGTGGCTGATCAATCCGGATATATACCCCAATCCGATCTTTATGGTATTATCCGGAGGATTAATATTGGGTGCATTTTTTATGGCAACCGATATGGTGACATCTCCGGTAACGCCATTAGGAACATGGATTTACGGAATTGGCATGGGTGTGGTTTTGATCGTGATCCGGATTTGGGGCGGTCTCCCTGAAGGGGTCATGTATTCAATTTTGTTTATGAACGGATTGGTGCCTTTAATTAATCGCTGGACCCGCCCCGCGTATTTTGGCGAGATCCAGGAAGAAAAAAAGCATAAAGGATAAAGCGATGTCAAACACCGCAAAAATAATTATTGTTTTAACACTCATTACAATGATTTCCGGGGGAGTTTTAGCGCTTCTGGATAATTATACCAAGCCGCGTATCGAAGCCTACAAAGAGAAAGTAAAAAATGCCGCTGTAGATGAGGTGCTTCCGCCAAATGACAGAGTAGAAAAAATAGAAAAGGGCGAATACCAGTTTTATGTTGCATACAAGGGAAACGATATTATTGCCATTGCTTTTAAAGCCTTTGGCGGCGGGTTTCAGAGTAAATTAGTACTTATGGTCGGTATAACACCGGACTTTACGGAGATAACCAGTGTGAAAATGCTGGAGCAGGTGGAGACACCCGGATTAGGAACAAAAATTGAGTATGATCCCGCGAACAAAGAGAAGCCGGCATGGTTTACAGACCAATTCAAGAACCTGAAAACACAGCCGGAAATCACCTACGTAAAAAATGTGAAACCCACAAAAAATACTGAAATCCAGGCCATCACAGGAGCCACTATTTCCTCGAAGGCTGTGGTCATTATCTTGAATGAACATATTGCAAAAGCCAAAGCGACTTGGGAATCAAATTAACATTTAACGTGATATTAAATCCATTTTTTGGAGATAAAATGAGAAATAGAACAGTCATTCAAGAATTTATAAAAGGACTCTGGGAAGAAAATCCGGTTCTTGTATCGCTGCTTGGACTTTGCCCCGTACTGGCAGTAACAGTATCGGCAGAGAACGGCATGGCCATGGGGCTTGCAGCCACTTTTGTGTTGATTAGCTCCAGTTTTCTGGTGTCTATGTTTCGGAAAGTAATACCAGGTCAGGTACGTATTGCAAGCTATATTGTCATTATTGCAACCTTTGTGACAATTGCGGATCGTTTTCTGGCAGCTTTTACACCGGATATCAGCAAGAGTCTTGGCCCCTTCATTCCCCTGATCATTGTGAACTGTATTATTTTAGGCCGTCAGGAAGCGTTTGCGTCTAAAAACAATATTGGACGTTCATTGTTAGACGCATTGGGCATGGGAGTGGGATTTACATTAACTCTTCTTGTGCTTAGTTCAATCCGTGAGATATTAGGATCCGGGACATGGTTTGGCATGGAAATTATGTGGCCTTCCTTTTCACCCTGGCAAGTAATGATATTGCCGCCGGGTGCGTTTTTGGCGTTGGGCTGTATGATCGCAGGTGCAAACTGGATTAACAGAAGGAGAAAGTCATGAATTTAATTGTTATTTTTATAAGTGCCGCACTTATCAATAACTTTATCCTTAGCCAGTTTCTGGGTATCTGCCCCTTTGTCGGTGTCTCCAAAAAAATTGATTCTGCCTTTAGTATGGGAATTGCCGTAACCTTTGTGATGGTAATTTCAGCGATGGTTACCTGGTTGATCTATCATTTGATATTAGTGCCTTTTAATTTGCAAATCCTTGAATACGTAGCTTTTATTTTAGTGATTGCTTCCCTGGTACAATTAGTGGAAATGTTTATACGAAAAGTCAGCAAACCTCTGTATGACGCATTGGGAATTTTTCTACCACTGATCACTACGAACTGTGCGATTCTCGGATTGGCCTTGAATGCTGTTTTAAATGAGTATAATTTTAGTGAAACCCTTATATATAGTGTGGGTGCCGGGTTGGGATTTACAATGGCACTGGTAATCATGGCCGGAATACGTGAAGAACTTGAACTGGCACCGGTTCCCAGATCATTTCAGGGTGCAGCTATAACAATGATCGTTGCCGGTAGTTTGGCACTGGCATTTATGGGTTTCGCGGGGTTAATATAAGGAAAAATCTCACAGCAATATTTTGGATGAGATCTCAAGGAGAAATATGGATATACAATCAATACTTATCGCAGCCGGCAGCATGGGTGGACTCGGTTTTGTTTTTGCCGTCGGACTTGCTGTTGCTAATAAAAAATTACACGTAGAAGAAGATCCCCGTGTGGCGAAAATAATGGAAGTGATTCCCGGCGCAAACTGTGGGGGATGTGGTTTTCCCGGATGTGCGGCATTCGCTGAAGCTGTTGTCAAAGGATCAGCCCCCGTAGACGGGTGCCCGGTTGGAGGTGCTGATTTTTCAGAACAAGTTGGAAAGATCATGGGTGTTGAAGTAACCCGTGGTGAGCGGGAAGTTGCGCGGGTAATGTGTCAGGGAGGACTTAAAGAAATTGCCTATCAGGGTGAGTATCGCGGCGCACAGTCCTGTATTGCCGCAACGCTGGTTTCCGGCGGAAAAAAATTATGTGAATACGGTTGTATGGGACTCGGAGACTGTGCTGCCGCCTGTCCTTTTGACGCGATTATTATGTCAGATAACCGCCTGCCAATTGTTGATAACGATAAATGCGTTGGTTGCGGGAAATGCGTTGATGTTTGTCCGCGGGATGTTATGGAAATGCATCCTATCAGTTATAAAGAGCGTGTTTTATGTAAAAATCTGGATATTGGCCGCTATGCCGCGAAAATTTGTACCCGTTCCTGCATTGCCTGCGGCGCGTGCGAAAGGAAGTGTCCTTTTGATGCCATTCATGTTATTGATAATTTAGCCGTTATTGATTATGAAAAATGCAAGCATTGCGGACTTTGTTCAACGGTATGTCCAACTGAAGCTATTGAGCATTTAAAGAAAAAGAAAGTGGTGAAAGAGGAAGCAGCTTAAGAAGTGATAAGTTATAAATTATGAGTTTAACAAAATCTTTTCCGCTCATCACTCATAACTCACAACTCATAACTCATAACTCTAAAAGATTTCTCATTAGCCCATTATGCATTGCTTTTCATCGGTGCATCAAAATTGAAAAAAAAGGATTTGTTTCATGCCCACCCACGGTATTGTTATAGATAAGAGTGACGGTAAAATGAGTATCCGCATTGAACAGGATCAAACAGCCTGTGAAGCCTGCGCAGCACGCGTGTTTTGCAGTAAAAGCAGTTGTGAGGATGCGAATATGATCTTGACCGATCGGCCTGATATCCACATTGGTGACCATGTTCAGATTGAAGAAAGTAAAAATATTTTAATCAAAACATCCCTTGTCGCTTATGGAATACCACTCCTGTTTTTTGTCGCGGGCGCCCTTTTGGGTCAATTTCTTCCTGAAACCCGCATCCCTTCCGAATTGTTGCAATTTGCCTGCGGATGTATCGGTCTGCTCATTGGTGGATTTCTCGGCAGATGGATTGCCCTGCGAATTTCTAAACGGATCGAAAACTATATCGGTATAAAAGTGAATAAATAATAGAAATATCACAATAATAATTGTGATTATTCGGCAAATATTCACCAATACGATAACATAACAAATAAAAACGCACTAATATAAAATAATAGTTGTTATTTTTGAATATACGTTATATTTTAGCGAAGATTTTTGAGCAGTAATTGAGGAAATATCTTGATGAAAAACACAGAACATGATATTATCAACATTTTTGGAATGAGTGTATTTAGTGATGCTGTGATGCAGCAGCGTTTGCCTAAGAATGTGTATGAACAATTAAAGCGGATCATTAAAGGGCACCAGCCCCTGGATGTGAATATTGCTGAGATTATTGCCAATGCAATTAAAGATTGGGCCATTGAGAAAGGTGCGACCCATTACACGCACTGGTTTCAGCCGCTTACCGGTATTACAGCTGAAAAGCATGAATCATTTATTTCTCCAAATGGTGACGGAAGCATTATTATGGAATTTTCCGGTAAGGAGCTGGTTCAGGGAGAACCCGATGCTTCTTCCTTCCCGAATGGTGGATTACGGGCAACTTTTGAAGCCCGGGGATATACCGTCTGGGACGTTACATCACCGGTCTTTATTAAAGATGATGACGCAGGGAAAACCCTCTATATTCCCACCGCATTTTATTCATACACCGGAGAAGCCTTAGATAAAAAAACACCCGTACTGCGATCCATTGAGGCATTATCAAAACAGGTAATTCGCATTCTGCAACTTTTAGATAATACAACATCAAAATACGCTATTCCACGCGTTGGTCCGGAACAGGAATATTTTCTGATAGATGAAGCATATTATAATAAACGGCTTGATCTGCAGATGACCGGACGCACCTTATTTGGCGCAGCCGCTCCCAAGGGACATGAACTGGATGACCATTATTTTGGAAGTATTAAAGAGCGAGTCTCCTTGTTTATGAATGATCTGGACATGGAACTTTGGAAACTGGGTATTTCAGCAAAGACCAAACACAATGAAGTGGCGCCAAATCAATATGAATTAGCGGTTGTATACGGAGAATGTAATATTATTATTGACCAGAATCATTTGGTCATGGAAATTATGAAACGTATTGCGCGCCGGCATAAACTGGTTTGCCTTTTGCACGAAAAACCCTTTGCCCGCATTAACGGTTCCGGGAAACATAATAACTGGTCCATAGATACCGATGATAACATCAATCTTTTATCACCCGGAAAAACCCGGGAAGAAAATAAAAGATTTTTATTATTTGTTGCCGCAGTTATTAAGGCGGTGGATAAGCATGCCGATTTGTTGCGCTTGGCGGCATCCACACCCGGAAATGATCACCGACTCGGAGGGAATGAAGCACCCCCGTCAATTATTTCTGTCTATCTTGGAAAAACCCTTACAAAGATATTTGAAAATATTGAAGCAGGTAAAAAAGCAGATGAAAAAGTAAAAGAAACCTTTAAACTGGGCATATCGACCTTGCCGGATATTCCCAAAGACGATATGGACCGTAATCGCACATCACCCTTTGCTTTTACCCTGAACAAATTCGAATTTCGCATGGTTTCCTCGCAGGGTTCCCTTGCACGTCCCAACATGATCCTTAATACGATCATTGCAGATCAACTGGCTGAATTTGCGGATAAATTGGAAAAGAATAATGATATTGAAGTATTGATAAAAGATGTATACAGTAAACACAAACGGATCGTTTTCAACGGTGACGGATATTCAGGGGAATGGCATGCAGAAGCAAAAAGGCGCGGCTTGCCATACTTTAATAAAAGCGTGGATGTCTATCCCGAGCTTTGTTCCAAAAAAAACGTGGCTCTGTTTGAACGGCAGAAAGTATTAAATCAAAGAGAGCTAGAAGCACGAATGCTGATTTTTCTGGAAAATTATGTTATGAAAAATCGCATTGAAGCGAAGACCATGATCGTCATGGCCGAACGCCAAATATTACCGGCAGTATTAAAATATCAATCTATTGTATCGGAAAATGCGGCTCATCTGCAGGTGGCAGGTGTTAACAAAAACCTTCAGGTCAGCATATTGAATGATATTAACAATAAATTAAAATTATTTATTGAACGTTTGGATATATTAAAAACGGATATTAATAAATGTAAATCACTGAACGAAAAAAAACATCCAAAATATGTTGGCGATGTTATTACCGTAGATATGGAATTACTTCGTAAAGCCGGCGACGCATTAGAAGAAATTTGCGATGCTGAGCTTTGGCCCATGCCAACTTATGCAGAAATGCTGTTTAAGATCTAAATTGATTTAAATATAACATATAAAGCCCCGATCATTGATCGGGGCTTTATATTACAATTTCAATCTCACCTTAAAACGGGTTAGTATACAAGTGATCAGGTAAATAAACACAGTATAGACAATGGATCGCGATATTTCAATTAGGCTGGAACCAAGTTCATTTCCATAAAAAGCAGCAAACCCGATAAGCTGGAAAATGTAAATAAACATAACATGTAGCAAGTATGCCAGCAGGGGATTAGATGCGATCGGTTTGAAAAAAAGATAGATCGCATTCTTGTCTTTCATATCCATCAACCATTAAATTAACATAAAGATTGGCACACAAATGACCGAACTATACAAGAGCCAGGAAGGTGTGGCAGCAATTTTGTCAATGCCGTATAATCCATATAAAAAATACCCGGCAACAGCCAGTACAAAAGCAAACGCATCCATATTTATTAATAATTTACTGTCATCAAGTTGTCGCAAATCATATATCCATCTTCCGCAAATAAATCCGGCTACCGCAATCAGGCTATGTATCCCGAAATAACTGCCAATATAAAAAATATCCTTCACTTTACCCAAGAAGTCCAGTTATCTGGAGTGGTCCGCGATATACAGAAGAAAGCAAAGTGTTGGTACAAGAAGCAGAGCTTTCGGTTTGTTTTTCAATAAAAGATAGGCTGCTGATGCATAGAAATAGGCGATACCAATTTCACCCAATATACCCCACCAACCGGTCTGGATTCATGTGCCCCTTTTGTGCATCCCTGCGATAAATGATTAAAAGGAAAACCAGAAACGTGAATCCTGCCCTT
>JAUXEL010000108.1 GCA_030620575.1 Fidelibacterota bacterium | reverse complement strand
CTCAATACAGAGAGAAGTATCAGTTTCTTCATTTTTTTCTCCTTTATTTACTATTCCTGAAAGTTTGCAGTAATAATTATAAAATTTAAGGAACAGGCATGCCTATTCCCTATATATTTATAACTTTTCTTTATTGCTTTTCATGTAAAACTTTATTTTGATTACGGAACGGTCCCGCCGTGCCATTCGTAGCTTTCTTGATCACTGAAGGCTTGCCGAAGGTGATAGCGAAGTATGGACCGTTCCTTACTTTATACTTTTGCCTTTTGTCTTTTTACTTGTCTATTTTTGAAAAAAATAGATCGTTGTATCACCCATTTTTTTTATTCGAACCGCTTCCCACCCACCGGTATCAAAAGGGGTCCGCGTAGAATATTCAAGAACAAAAATACCGGATGGAGCAAGATGATCTTTACAGCTTTCAAAAAATGCCGGAGAGAGCGTCAGATCATAGGGCGGATCAGCTATGATCACATCATAGAGCATCGTATCATGTTTTAAAAATCGGAATACATTGTTTTTGATACAACTCCATGTATTTTCAGGTGCCTTAATAAGTGTTAAATTGTCAAATATTAGCCGTATTGATCTTTGTTTATTATCTATAAATGTCACATGTTCCGCATAACGGGAAAGTGCCTCAATTCCCAAAGCTCCGGTACCGGAAAATAAATCAATTACACGACGTCCTTCAAGGGATTGAAGGACGTTGAAAATATATTCCTTTGCTTTGCCTGTCGTTGGACGTATGGAATGTTTCGGGTTCTTAATATACAGTCCTCCATACCGTCCGCTAATAATTTTAGACATTATTTTCTTTCATAATATACCATGCCGAGTTCCAGTATATTAGATTGATCTGCAGGATGGTATCTTGATTCGATCTCCTGGACCACATAAGCGGCCGGGACAGTCTTTAATTCCTGAAATAATAACATCATAGACGTACGGTTTCCGCTTGCGGTCACATGAATATCATGTCGTAATATTTTATTATCAAGGGTTCGAGTATTTCTAATTTCCTGTGAAATATTCAGATCAGCACTTTTACTGACATTATCAAGATAATCATCAAACCATTCTACATCCAAGTCCCAAATTTGCGCAGGTCTGTCCTCCGGTTTAAAAGCAGGAAGATAGGTGGTCAGTTGTACCCGGGTTTGTTCGTCAATCAATTCCTGTTCACCCTCATAAACCGAAGTAAACATATCATTCTGTTCTATAACGTTTGCATAGGATTGGATCAACATGGGGTAACGTGATTTGACAGAAACACTTAATCGGTCCTCAGAAATTTGCAGGCGATCCAGGGTCATGCCGCCGGGAATTTTTGACCATACGAATTCAGCCGCATCCATATTTCGTTTTGAAAGAGCCAGTTCATCCCGTATGGAATCATATATGGGAGGACTTTCCACTATCTTTTCTTCGACGGTTTCTTTAACTACTTCTTTTTCAATTATTTTTTCAACTTTTATTACCTGTTGTTCGACAATTTTCTCTTTGGGTTCTGCCGGTTCTTCTTTCCGGACTGGGATATCCGGTGTTTCCGTCACATAAACGATCTCCTTATCATTGCGATGCAGCCACCAAGTTTGAATTTTATTTGTTCCTTTTCTCCATAATTGAGCGGTATTATCCGCAAAATTAGCAAAGAAATTCTTGGTTCTACTTGGATTTGAAATAAATGCGCCACCAACTAAAAATACTAAAAGGAGTAAAATAAACAACCAAATCCGCGACTTACGTGGACGCCGATATTCTTCTGAGGGCGGAGTGGGCTGTTGAAAATACAAGTCATCATTTCCGTTAGAAAATGTATCATCAAAACGAAGAATTTCTTTTTCTTTGTCTTGATGAGGGACTTTGCTCATTTGATCTTCTCGTAACAAATTAATCTTCATTTCCTTTCTCCTTATATTAATGCACCCAGAGCGGATGAAAAAACAGTATCATACTGCTTATCATACGCAACAGATGGTTTTAAATACGTTGTATTGACAACCATAGGGTTTATTATCTTTATTTTTTCATCTGCTTGTTTTAATGCACATTTTTCGTGTATGTAGGTACTGCTTCCGGTCAGGTATATCATGTGCCGTTGAAGAATGTTTGTATCGTTTGTTGCAACTGCCTTGCACAAACCGTCGGGAATGATACCATTTTTGGCATAAAATAATAAATGTTCATTTACATAAGCAAATCGGGTATAACCTACTATAATATCATCAACAATATTGACTAATTCACATTCATCCTGTTTTAACACAATTACAATATAATTGGTGCCGGTAACAGAATTTTTTACAATTTCTGTAGCATTGAAGATATTCACACCCATTCCCACCAGCTTGCAATGGTTATCCTGACAGGCGAACTGTAACAGTTCATAAATCATTTTCGGATAGTAAATAGCTGTCAAAGAAGCCAGATTTTTTTCTTTATACGATACCTTGACTTGACAATCGCTCTGTTCAATAAAGTCATGACCGAATTTCAACTCAGTTAGCCAGACATCTTTATCAATAACCGATTGGATATCTTCTTTAAGTACCTGATCGTATAAAGAAACATAGGTCAAGTCCGCGGGAAAAGAAAAATACAAATCCTCATCCTTAACAGATAATAAATCGATAATTTCTTTTAGTATACCGCTGAGTATATTTTTTGCATCTTTTTGATATAAAAAAGCTGTATTAAAAGAAAAATCCAACGAGAACAATCCTAATTGCTCAATGTCTTTCTTCCCCTTTTGCACCTCGCTCAAATATACAAAAACAGACTCATCGTGATGTAGCGCGAGAGTTAACATATGTGGTTATTCCCAGGAAGCTTCCCCATTCATAATAAAGCCATGCCCGGTATCTTTGAAGGTAAAAAAGAAATATTTTCTTTCCAAATAACCGCCCTTCATAGGACTGTGAATAATAACGGTATCTTTACCTTTAACGGTAATATAATATGGCTTATCAGTTAAGGGACAAATCGTTAAAGAGTCAACTAAATTAAAGTGCTTATATTTCATAACTCTTTCAATAATAGTATCTACTGTGGTATCAATGATCGTGCCTTCCCAGAGGGTATCGGAATATTTATAACGGTCTTTTATTTCACCCAAAAATATTGTATCCCAACCACCGGTCTCAAAATTTAATTCAACCGCGGTATAAACATCGATGAAACTGGTATCTTTTGCATGGTAAGGCCGTGAAAAAACAGTATCATACTCGGTAAACCAGAATTGCGGAACATTGATTTTTATATCTTCATCTTTATACCTGATATATTGTTCATTAACATATTCACTATCGGCAAGTATAGAGTCCCGTACAGCTGAAACAAACCATAAGACACCTTTTATATCAGTATCATAGTGTCCTGTCAGCTTTTTATACATGCGTTGCGCATCCCAGAGCTGTTCCATTTTCCACTCTGAGCGCGATCTCATATTGTCTTCTTCTTTCCAGATATTACTGGGGATAAAAATTACCAGTAATAATATAACAAATAAAATAACTGCAATCCATTTAACAATAAATGACCATTTTTCGCTGTAATATTGCTCCTCTTGCACAATACCTCCTATACTCTTATAAGGTAATTAATGATTTTAATTTTTCCAGGGTTTTCTTACCAATACCGTTAACCTTTGTCAGTTCATCTAAGGTTTTAAACGGTCCGTTTTTATCCCTATATTCAATAATATCTTTTGATTTTTCGATTCCAAGATACGGCAGAGCTTCAATTTCCATTAAACCGGCAGTATTGATATTTACCGGTTCTGCAGGGATCTTGCTCTCGACTTTACTCTCATCTTTACGTTGAAATGATTCTTCCATTTTAACATCCGATGATTTTATTGGTCGTTGTTTTTTTATAACTATGCGCACAATAAACCACACTGCACCCAGCATGAGTATAAGTGCAATAATAACAATAATATTTCTCTCTTTTTTAGTAAACATAATTATCCCTGTTATTAGGGTGTAAACTTCTTAATTTTAATATTATTTTTCTTGGAATACAATTGATATAATTCTTTTATCAGTTTTTTTTCATCCTTGTCTACGTGCGTAGGTGTTTTAATATGAATCTGAATTAATTGATCTCCATATCGGTGCCCGTGGAGAACCGGTAAACCTTTTCCCCGCAATCGGTATATTTTCCCGTGCACAGTCCCGGGATTGATCTTAAAACTTACTTTCCCGCTAAGTGTGGGTATTTCAAGTTCATCACCGAATACAGCCTGTGGCCATGTGATCTCACAACTTATAATAACATCATTGCCTGACCGTGTATAGATAGGATGGTTCTCTTCTTTAAAGATAACAATTAAATCGCCTTCTTCACCGTTTCGCAAACCGGCATGGCCATCACCGTGGATGGTCATATAATTACCGTCCTGCACACCTGATGGAACTTCAATACTGATATCAGCTTTGCGTTTGATACGGCCATCACCTTTACAGGTAAAACAGGGTTGTTCGATTACTACGCCCTGACCGTGGCAATTGTAACAGGGTTTGGTATTGATCATCTGTCCAAAAAAGGAATTTACCCGTTCACGAATTTCTCCTGTACCATGGCAAACTGAACATGTTTTTTTTCCGCTTCCGCCTGCGCCACTACAGTCGGGACAATGCTCATAACGCGTTAATTTTATTTGTTTTTTAACACCTTTATATATTTCTTCAAGGCTTAAACGGAGGTTAACACGCAAATCAGCCCCGCGATTGGAGTTCCGCCGCTGCGTACCACCACCAAAAAAACTACCAAAACCGCCGCCGCCGAAGGCATCTCCAAAAATATTTCCGAACTGAGAAAAAATGTCGTCCATAGACATTCCATGTCCGCCAAATCCGCCACCAAAACCATTTTGGTTCAAGCCTTGATGACCAAACTGGTCATACCGCTGGCGTTTTTGCGGATCAGACAGCACAGAATAAGCTTCCGCAGATTCTTTAAATTTTCCTTCTGCTTCTTTATTGTCAGGATTTTTATCAGGATGGTATTTTACTGCGAGTTTTCGGTAAGCTTTTTTCAGTTCCTCATTCGTTGCGGTTTTACTCACACCTAATATGTCATAATAATCTCTATCCATAATTCTCTTATCTATTCTATAATATTAACAACTACCTTCGCGTGCCGAAGTACTTTTTTTCCAATCATGTAACCTTTTTGAAATTCTTCAATAATGATATTATCTTTCTCATCTTTGACAGACCGTGTTAACATGGCATCATGCTTATCCGGATTAAATTCCTCTCCGAGTGATTCGAAAGGGACAACTTCATATTTTTCCAGATAGTTGAGAAGCTTAGTACGGGTCATGGTAAACCCGTCATTCAATTCCTTATCCGTATGATGCTGCAGCGCACGGTCAATATCATCTATTACGGGTAAAAGTTCGATCAGTAAACTTTCTTTATATATTTCACGTGAACGTTGCTGATCTTTAATAATACGTTTTTTGAAATTTTCAAATTCTGCAGCAAGCAAGAGATAGTTGTTCTCATATTCCTTGTACTTGACCTGCATATCCGCATGTTCCAGAATCAGCTTATCAATTTCTTTCCGGGTTAAGGCCGGT
>JAUXEL010000002.1 GCA_030620575.1 Fidelibacterota bacterium | reverse complement strand
ATTCAATTAGTTTTTTCAAAGTAGATTTCAATTGTCTACGATTAGAATCAACCGCTAATCGCATTCCAAATCCGTATTCCGCATTGTCTTCAAACAGTGAATTTGCCCATGTAGGTCCATGGCCGTCTTTGTTTTTACAATAGGGAATTGTCGGAAATGTAGCGCCGTAAATTGAGGAACAACCGGTAGCGTTTGCCACGACCATTCTATCGCCAAACAATTGTGTAGCCAGCTTAATGTAAGGTGTTTCACCACATCCGGCACAGGCGCCTGAGAATTCAAACAAAGGCTGCATGAACTGAGATCCTTTAACACTGAAGCGTTTTCCTGATCCCATAATATCGGTAGGAAGTTGATGAAAGAAGGCTTCATTAGCATTTTCACCTGCTTGGCGTTCTTCATCAATGGGACGTAACTCAAGAGCCTGAACAGGACATTCATTGACACATACAGAACATCCGACACAATCTTCAACATAAACCTGAATCTTGTATTTTTTATCAGAATCCTTGCCTTTGACATCCAAAACATTAAACGTATCCGGAGCACCTTTCAAATTTTCAGGGTCAATTAATTTAGCACGTATTGCGGCATGCGGACAAACAAAAGCGCACTGATTGCATTGAATACATATATCAGCGTTCCAATGTGGCACAGCCGGTGCAACACCCCGTTTTTCTAACTGTGTGGTTGCAGAAGGAACATATCCGTCAAACGGCATATCCGAAACAGGAATATCATCGCCTTTTTCACGCATAATGCGTTCGATAATATTTTTCGTAAATTCATCTGCATTGTCCGGAACCAGTTTTTTAGGTTCTGTCGCTTTTTCAGGCAGCGAGGATGGAATTATAATTTCTTTCAGTGCTGCCTCTGTTGCATCGACGGCTTTCCAATTCATCTCAACAACATCTTTTCCTTTTTTCTTGTAGCTTTTTTCAATAGCGTTTTTAATAAGATCAATGGCCTCATCTTTTGGCAGAACACCCGAGATAATAAAGAAGGCAGCTTGCATGACGGTATTGATCCGTCCACCAAGACCTACTTCCTCAGCAATTTTTAAGGCATTGATATTGTAGACCTTAATTTTTTTCTCAATGATTTCTTTCTGCATGTCTCTCGTAAAGTAAGAGAAAACTTCATCAGATTTCCAAATCGAGTTTTGCAGGAAAACACCGTTTTCTTTAATGCCTTCAAGAATATCATAGCGGCCGACAAAAGCCTGATTATGATTCGCAATAAAATCGGCATTGGTAACCAAATATTCAGATTGAATAGGTGACGTTCCGAAACGCAGATGTGAACGGGTAATTCCGCCGGATTTTTTCGAATCATACTGAAAATACCCCTGCGCGTTCATGTTGGTATTATCACCAATGATTTTAATAGAGTTTTTATTGGCACCAACCGTACCATCGGATCCTAAACCCCAGAATTTAGCGGAGAATGTTCCTTTTGGCAAAGTGTTGATCTTTTCTTTGATCTCAAGAGATTTAAAGGATACATCATCCACAATACCTACAGTGAAGTTATGTGAACATTTTCCTTCAAGATGATCATAAACTGCTTTAACCATTGAAGGGGTAAATTCTTTTGATGATAATCCGTAACGGCCGCCGATAATGGTGATGTTCTTGTCTTTTAATGCGGCAACAACATCGAGATAAAGAGGTTCACCAAGAGAGCCCGGTTCCTTTGTACGATCCAGAACCGCGATTTTCTTAACGCTTTTGGGAATAGCGGCAATCAGAGCTTCGACAGAAAAAGGACGGTATAAACGAATTTTTATAAGTCCAACCTTTTCGCCCTTTGCAGTCAGATAATTGATAGTTTCTTCTATTGTATCACAGCCGGTTCCCATTGCTATAATGATCTTTTCTGCATCCGGAGCACCGAAATAATCAAATAAATGATATTGCCGGCCAATGACCTTCGCAACTTTATCCATGTATTCTTGAATAATACCCGGAGTTGCATCATATAATAAATTGGTTGTTTCACGACCTTGAAAATATACGTCCGGATTTTGTGCACCGACTTTAACCCTGGGAGCTTCAGGATTCATAGCGCGGCTGCGGAAATTTTCAATATATTTTTCTTCTAGCAGTGATTTCATTGTATCATAATCAATGATCTCCACTTTTTGAATTTCGTGGGAGTTACGGAAACCATCAAAGAAATTCAAAAAAGGAATACTGGATTTTAAGGTTGCAAGATGCGAAACAATTGCGAGATCCATAATTTCCTGAATATTGGAAGCCGCAACCAATGCCCATCCTGTATTACGTGCGGACATTACATCTGAATGATCACCAAAAATAGAAAGTGATTGTGTGGCCAGCGAACGGGCTGATACATGAAAAACGGCTGGCAGCATTTCTCCGGCAATTTTATGCATATTGGGAAGCATTAGCATTAATCCTTGAGATGCAGTAAATGTTGTTGTAAAAGCACCTGCTGAAAGAGCTCCGTGTACTGCACCGGCCGCACCGGCTTCCGATTGCATTTCTACAACATCAACAATTTCCCCAAAGAGATTTTTTTTTCCATTTGCCGCCCAGACATCTGCATATTCCCCCATAGTAGAAGAGGGGGTAATAGGATAAATAGCGGCTACATCGCTAAAGGCATACGCAACATGCGTAGCAGCAGCGTTTCCATCGATTGTTTGTTTCTTGAATTTGCTCATTTTAGCTCCTGATATTTGAAAATTTTAATCATATTCAGTACAACTGAAAAGATACGATTAAAAAAACATGAGATAAAGAATATTCTATAAAATATAATGAAATTTTATACAAACAATTGTACAAAAAACTTGCCCCAAGTTTTTTGTGAGTTTAATGAACTTTTAGGAGCGATTAAGGGGTAAATTCATATAAAAAACTTGGGGCAAGTTTTTCCTCCTTATCATCCATTAAAAGTCTTCTAAAATTTTTAATTGTAAGATATTGCTTGTATGTTGAGATCATAGAAATATAATCTTCCGGATGGGGAAAATAATCACTGTGAATTTCTTTCGCGAATAAGGTATCTGTACGTAATTTTACCCATTCAAGGTAATTTGAATAGATCCAGTTTTCCGGATATTCTACAAGTCCGGCTTTCACTGGATTAATGTGTATATACTTACAAAGCTGAAGTAAATATTCCTGATTTTCTACAAGCTTATGCTGTAATGGTGATTGAAATAATGGTCCTTTTCTACCGTATTTCTTATTGTAGCGCTGGACATAAGCAATAAGAGCATAATTAAATATATGATACAATTTTTTATCACTGTCCTGTCTTAATAGAAAGTGAAAATGGTTTGGCATTAAACAATATGCAAAAACACTAGCCGGAATTTTGTCTAAATTATACTTAAATAAATTTAGAAATAACTCATAATCATCTTCATCATAAAACAACAAATGTTGATCAAAGGTTCGGTTATAAAAATGGAAATAATTTCCATTTATGAAATCGTCAATTTTACATCACATTTTTCATCCCTTTAGTAAAAACTTGCCCCAAGTTTTTATAAAAATATAATGAAAATTAATCAAAATATCCGTGACCGACGTCACAAAAAGTTCGAAAAAACTTGGGGCAAGTTTTTAAAAGTTTTTAAACACCTTTTTAGGTTTTATGTTTTTGTAAAATCAGTAAAAATCCTGTACATTAAACAATGGCAAAACATAAAGAACAATATAAATGTACTGTCTGCGATGGTGTTACGGCAAAATGGCAGGGACAGTGTCCGCACTGCGAGGGATGGAATACTCTCGAAGTTTATGAACCCGTAGAAGTATCGTTTAAAAGGGTTAAGCCGGGCTCACCTCCTCCTTTTTATTCATTATCAAATCCGGAGCAACCCTCACGTTATACCAGTGGGATCGGGGAATTCGATCGGGTGGTCGGTGGCGGACTTATGGAGGGCAGTATTGTCCTGTTGGGTGGCGATCCCGGAGTAGGGAAGTCTACACTTGCTTTACAACTATGTAAAGAATATGTCGAAAAGAAGATCAAGGTTTGCTATTTCAGCGGGGAAGAGTCGGTCGGACAGCTTGCATTGCGTGCAAAACGAATTGGATTGCAGAATAATGAACTGAAAATAAGCAACGAAATTGAATTAAGTCGAATACTGGCCGGACTTGAATCGGAAAAACCTCAGATTGCCGTTATTGATTCCATTCAAACCAGCTATTCACCCAATTCGGATTCACTTCCCGGGTCAGTCAATCAAGTACGAGAATGCGCCAGTGAATTGATGGCATGTGGAAAGAAAGAAAATATTACAATAATTCTTATTGGACATATTACTAAGGGCGGTATTATTGCCGGTCCGAAATTACTGGAACATATTGTTGATACGGTTTTATATCTTGAAGGAGATAAGCAGCATTACTTTAGAATATTGCGTTCTGTAAAGAACCGTTTTGGTGCCACCCATGAGATCGGTATCTTTGAAATGAAGCAGGAAGGTCTGATCGGGATAACAAACCCGGGAGATATGTTCTTAAGTGAACGGAAAAAAGGAGCGAAAGGTTCGGTCGTTACCTGTGGCATGGAAGGAAGCCGGCCATTGCTGGTCGAGATCCAGGCCTTGGCAGCACAGGCAGCATACGGCACACCTCAGCGCCATGCCAGTGGTCTGGACCCAAAACGTCTTCAACTTTTGCTTGCTATTATTGAAAAGCAATTGGACATATCGGTAAGCCAATATGATATTTTTGTCAATGTGGTGGGCGGACTAACACTTAAAGAACCTGCTATGGATCTGCCGGTCATTGCGGCGATCTACTCATCGGTAAAAAATATTCCACTATCAGATAATACAGTAATTATTGGGGAAGTGGGCTTAACTGGTGAAACGCGATCTGTTTTACGGATTGAACAGAGAGTGAAAGAAGCGCTACGCATGGGTTTCGACCACCTTATTTTGCCCGCATCTGCGAAAAAGAAGATCGATGATAAAAAGGATACATTTAAATATATTAAAGATATTGCAGAGTTGACAGGGCAACAAGTATAGTTACGGCACCTGTCTTTTTTTTGAAAGGAGAAGAAAATGAAAAAGGCACTTATCTCCCTTGCGGTATTATGCGTTTTGTTATCAAGTTGTTTTTTACTTGAACCTCAGATGAACTGTGATGGGGAAACCTATTTTTATCTGGCGGATACAAATGGGACATCCGGAACGATATTTTACACAGGTGAATCGTTTTATGTGAAATTCTGTCTGACAAATACAACGGAAGACTCTCTTGATTTTACGATGGGTGATTCCGGACCTTTTATAAGGTTCTATATTTACCAAGATGATCAATACATCGCCGGGTCGTTAGATGGCTTGGGTTTTTACCTTCCGATATTGCATTATAAGTTCGCTCCAGGAGATTCCATGACAAGTACATGGCTTGCACCGACAACCATTTGGCAGGATCCGAAGGTTACCTTAAGTCCCGGAGATTATCGTGCCATTGTAGATTTCCCCCAGTTCGATGTTCTGCAGACCGATACCATCGGAGATATTAATTTTACAGTCATAGAATAGATCATGATGAATCCTTTTAAGCTCTCATCGCCCTAAAAAGATCCAGCCTTGATTAATAAATTGCACATCCCGGATAATACCGCTATCATCAGAGAAGTGGGCTTAAGCGGTGAAACGCGATCTGTCATGCGCGTAGAGCAGAGAGTAAAAGAAGCTGTGAGAATAGGTTTTAATAAGATCACCCGTTGTGTGAAACAGATTAAAAAATGGGAATCGCATGCTGTCAATAGCTTTTTTGATGTCATTTCGACCGAGAGAGGAACGAACGAGTGGAGAAATCTCAAATTATTTTACGGAAATTAAAGAGAAGAACAATTTTTAAATTAATTTGATTATTTTGAGATCTCTCCATGCGCCCGCCTTCATTCTATTTCGGCGGACTTAGTCGAGATGACATTATTTATGGTGTTTTTAATAATTTGTGACTTGAATTTGTGTTTCACACAACGGGTAACTTAATATAAAAAACAGCCAATATAATGCAACTAAATAATAGTTGCATTTCGGGCGGAAATAGCTTATGTTAAAATATGAGCAAACATGAAAAATTATTAGAAAAACTTAAAAGGAAGCAGTTTGGATTTACATTTAAAGAACTTGAAAATTTGTTAACAAACTTAGGATATATAGTAGATAATAGAGAAAAAAGTTCAGGTTCGAGAGTAGCATTTATAAATGATGATCTTAAACACTCTATCAGATTGCATAAACCCCATGGAAAAGAGTTAAAAGATTATCAGGTAAAACAGATCAGTGAAGAATTAAAAGATAAAGGATTTATCAAATGAAAGACGTAATGACGTATAAGAACTTCATTGGTTCCGTTCACTTCAGTACGGAAGATGAGGTGTTTTACGGTAAAATTACGGGAATAAATGATTTGATCAGTTTTGAAGGTTCATCCGTAAAAGAACTGAAAACCTCATTTATTGAAGCCGTTGAGGATTATATATATCTTTGTGAGAAGATGGGGAAGAATCCTTTTAAATCCTATAAAGGTTCATTAAATGTTCGTATTGGGTCTGAATTACACAAAAAAGCCGCAAAAAATGCCGCGATACAAGGAATAACACTTAACCAATATATTCAGAAAGCGATCACACGTGAAATAAAAGAAGAAGAAAAGAAATATTCAAGTAATTAACCTTTGCTTAACAGATGAATCCATTTAGGGCAAAACGTCCGCACTCACAATGAAATCAAAGAAGATTTTGGAAAATTCTACGAAAAAGAAATACAAGATCAATTATCATAGAACTTACTTGGAGTTATTAGTACTTGTTTATTGATTATGGCCAATAATTTCCAGTCTGATTTTCTGTGTGTTTTGAGTTGTAAATCGCCTTTTAAGACTTTAATCTTTACACTTTTATCTTTTATCTGCCCAAATCCTTCTAATTCCCTAAAAACTATTTGCATATCCGCTTATTATTTGTATATATTTGTTGCTTTTTTGTAGTCCCGGAAGACGTAATCAAAAAAGAAGATTTAAAACAAGAGAAAAAGGAGTTAAAGTTGGGAACTTTCTCGGCGAAACCGACAGATATTAAGCAAGACTGGTACATTGTAGATGCCGAAGATATGATCTTGGGCCGTTTAGCAAGTCAGGTTGCACAGATTCTGCGTGGAAAACACAAACCCATTTTTACACCGCATATGGATACCGGCGATTTTATTATTATTATTAATGCAGAAAAAGTCCGCTTGACCGGTAAAAAAGCAGAAGCTAAAACCTACTTTCGTCACACGGGATATCCGGGTGGCCAACGCACTACTTCGTACAGAGAATTATTAGAAAAACATCCTGAGCGCATAATTCAAAAAGCGGTTAAGGGTATGGTCCCTCATAATCGTCTTGGACGTAAGATAATGAAAAAATTGAAAGTATATGCCGGTGCAGAGCATCCGCATGAAGCACAGCAACCTAAACCCCTGGAAATTAAGTAGGAGTAGGAAATTATGGCAAGTACAAAGCATGAAATCATTACAATTGGCCGCCGTAAATCCTCCGTAGCCAGAGTGATTGCTCGTCCGGGTAGTGGTAAAATTAAAGTAAATAAACGTGAGATGAATGATTATTTTGGTCGTGAAACCTACTCAATGGTTATTCGTCAACCGCTTGAACTTACAAAGATGGATAATAAGTATGACTTTTTCGTCAATGTAAAGGGCGGTGGTTTAACCGGACAGGCAGGTGCAGTTCGTTTAGGGATTAGCCGAATGTTGATCACTTTACATCCTGACCTTCGTCCCGCTTTGAAAGAAGCAGGCTTCCTGACACGGGATTCACGTAAAGTTGAACGTAAAAAATATGGTTTACGCGGTGCACGCCGTGCATTCCAGTTCTCGAAACGTTAATCAAATTATCGGAGTATTTAATATATGGAACAAGTCACCATTGAAAATCTGATCAGTGCCGGTGCTCATTTTGGCCATTTGACCAGTAAATGGAATCCTAAAATGAAAAAATATGTTTTCATGGAAAAAAATGGAATACATATTATTGATTTGGAACTGACCTTAAAAGCCCTTGATAACGCATGCAAATATGTTGGTGATGTTGTCAGAAAGGGTGGAGAAATCCTCTTTGTTGGTACAAAGAAACAAGCAAAAGACGTATTGGAAGATGAAGCCATTCGCTGTGGCGCCCATTATATAACAGAACGTTGGTTGGGCGGCGCATTGACCAATTTTTCGACTATTCGCCGGAGTATTCGCCGTCTGGAACAACTCCAGCGCGAAAGCGAAAACGACGATGCATGGAAAAACTTAACGAAAAAAGAAATTCTCGGTTTAACACGTGAAACCGCAAAGCTTGAATTATTACATCGTGGCATACAGCATATGCGTCGGCTCCCTGACGTTATTTTTGTTGTTGATACTATCGAAGAAAAAATTGCAGTTCATGAAGCCAGAAAGCTGGATATTTCTGTGATCGGTATTGTCGACACCAATGGAGATCCAACAACAGTGGATGTTCCTATTCCCGCAAATGATGATTCAATTCGCGCGATTCACCTCATCACAAAAACTTTAGCAGATACAATTTTAGAGGCAAAACGCGGAAGCAAACAGTCCCCTAAAGAAACACCTGCTGAAGAAAAACCTAAACAAGAAAAAATCGAGAAATAATCAGGAGCCTTTAATGCAAATTACTGCATCTATTGTAAAAGAGTTGCGTGATAAAACCGGGGCCGGTATGATGGATTGTAAAAAAGCCCTCGTTAAAACCAACGGAGATATAGATAAAGCTATAGATACACTTCGCGCACGCGGTATCGCAAAAGCAGAAAAAAAAGCCGGACGCAGTGCGAAAGAAGGAATTATTTATTCGTATATACATCAAACTGACAATAAATTAGGTGTATTAGTAGAAATAAATTGTGAAACCGATTTTGTTGCAGCAACAAATGAATTCGTTCAATTTGCAAAAGATATTGCAATGCAGATCGCTGCTATGAATCCTCTAGCGGTAAAACGTGAAAATATTCCGGCAGATGTTATTGAACGTGAAAAAGCCGTATATAAAGAACAAGTCATTAATGAAGGCAAACCTGAACACATTGCCGACCGGATTATCACTGGTAAATTAGAAAAATATTATAGAGAAAATATTCTGTTGGAACAGGATTTTTTCAAAGATACCGATAAAACAATCGAAACCTATTTAAAGGAAACGATTGGTACGTTGGGTGAAAATATCTTTATCGCGCGTTTTGCCCGGTTTAAAGTGGGTGAAACAGGTGGAGATAATGCCTCTGAAGAATGAAGGTCAACGTGCTGGTTGTGCTTGTTGAATGAATTATAATCGTATTTTATTAAAATTAAGTGGTGAAATCTTAGGCGGCGTCAAAGGACACGGTGTTGATCCTGATGCCGCCTCTTGCTTTGCACAAGAAATAAAACTGATCCATGATAAGCATATTCAAATCGGCATTGTTATTGGCGGTGGAAATATTTTTCGCGGTGCTAAAAATATGAATTTTATCGATCGGGTCACCGGTGACCATATGGGAATGCTGGCTACTGTGATCAATGCACTTGCGCTGCGCGATGCCTTCAAAAATGCCGGGATGAAAAGCTGTATTATGACACCTCCGTCTATATCGCAGCTCACACTTCCCATTGATCGTTACCATGCTATAGAACTTCTTCAACAGGATGTTATTGTAATATTTGCCGGCGGAACCGGCAATCCGTATTTTACTACCGATTCCGCTGCGGCACTTCGTGCTTCGGAAATAGATGCTGATATACTTCTGAAAGGTACAAAAGTAGACGGTGTATATAGTGCTGATCCTATGAAAGACAGCACAGCCAAACGTTATGATACAGTTACTTATCGTCAGGCACTGGAAGAAAAATTGCATATTATGGATATGAGTGCTATGGCGCTGTGTCAGGAAAATAATATGCCGATAATGGTTTTTGATTTTACAAAAACCGGAGAATTAAACCGTGTTGTTTCCGGAAAATCTGTCGGAACCTTAATTTCAGAATAACATAAGGAGTTAGGTCATGATGAATGACGTTTATTCATATTGTGAAGAACATATGGAAAAATCAGAAAAACATCTTGGACATGAATTTAACAGTTTACGTACGGGGCGGGCAACTCCCTCACTATTAGAAAATGTTAAGGTGGATTACTATGGGACTTTAACCCCCTTAAGTCAATGTACAACGATCAGTGTTCCGGAAGCCCGCCTGCTTGTCGTTCAGCCTTGGGATAAATCATTATTAGGGACTGTTGATAAAGCCATCCAGGCGGCAAATTTAGGATTAAATCCCATTAATGACGGTAATTTAATTCGGGTGCCAATCCCTGCAATGACCGATGAACGGCGGCAGGAATTGGTAAAGATCGTACATCATATGACTGAAGAAGGGCGTGTATCTGTCCGCAGTATTCGCCGTGAAGCAAATGATAAAATTAAAAAACAGGAAAAAGACAAAGATATTTCAGAGGATAATGCTAAGGATGCATATGATGAGATCCAAAAGATCACCGATAAATATATCGATAAGTTAAATACGGCACAGACCGCTAAAGAAAAAGAAATTTTGGACGAATAATTAGGAAAAACAATAAAAAATAAAACGCCATTTTTGCATAAAAATGGCGTTTTAATTTCTGGTAATATTTTTTATTTACTTACTATAGAATGGTATCTTTTATCAAGGCAAATAATTCGTTTTCACTGAATGGCTTTGAAATATATGCATTGCATCCTGCTTTAAGGCAGTCTGCCTTTTCATTTTCAAATGCATAGGCAGTCTGAGCAATGATCGGGATATCATTTCCTTCTGAACGAATTATTTTTGTCACTTCAAGTCCGCTCATTCCCGGCATACTAATGTCCATAAGAATCAAGTCGAAAGACGATTTGTGTACCCGCTCCAGAGCCTCATTTCCTGTTTTGGCAAATATTAGATGAGTTTGGCTTGTCTTAAAAAATTCTTCTATCAGAGCAGCTGATGCAAAATCATCTTCTACTACCAGAATACGCAATCCTTTTAATTCATCCATATCAACAGATTCCCATATCTGTGTGTCATTGAATACTAATTAATGTAATATATTTTAAAAATACGTTAAAAACAACTATATCTACATATCGGGTTTGTGTGATTACATAGATAAATATATCATTGGGTGTAAAAAAGGCGGGTAAATATGAAATAGGCATCATACAAAAATGAGAATAAAAAAAAGAGCTACCAGCTGGCAGCTCTTTAACATAAATGGTAAATGAAGATATATTTATCTCACATTTAGAAACTATAACGAATAGAAAGAGCAGTATCAAAGAAAGTGTCTGCCCAGCCGCCAAGTATATCAAAACTTGGTTTATAATCTAATGAAACGGTAATCGGAAATGAAATAAGCGGTTCCAGATCATATTCAACACCAACAATTGCATCAAGACCCAGTGCCAAACTAGCAGTCCACCAAGTTGAGAATCCGGCATGTAAACCGCCGCCAAAGAACCAGCTCAGGTTTTCAATTTCGCCGATTGACAAAGGTTTATGGAATTCATACAAACCAGAGACAATAAGTCCCCTGTTTGTTGTTAAAAGAGCTTCTACTGAGTTACCTTCAGATAAGAAATATCGCGCGGTAACACCGGGACGATTACTAAAACGCAAACCGGCATCCATTTTTTTAATGTCTTCAGTCAGTTCATCCTGAGCAAAGCCAAATGATACAGCAAGTACCATAATGAGAGCAAACGTTAAAAGTTTTTTCATGTTTTCTCCTTTTTCCTTCTTTTTAGTTTTTGAATTATTTACCTGAACACTTATTTAATATAATAATGGTTAAATGATGTCTTGTAAATAAATTCCTTTTTTAATTCCTAAATTTTACCACACAATATAAAAAATTTTTATTAAAAGTCACTGAAAAAAAATATTTTTTTTCACAAATGCTTATTTTGCTTTTTATTAATTTTCCAATTACCCCGCATTAGAGAACAAAAAACTAAAAAGTTAGCATTTGCACATTGATTTTATTACTTTTCCCCTTAATGAAAAGGTGCTTATTAATGAAAAGAATATTCCTGTTTTTATTTTTTCTTTCAACGGCTTTTGCAACGATCCCTGATGGGTATTATGATCCCGCATCCGGGTTATCCGGGACCGAATTAAAATCTGCACTGCATAATATTATTGATGATCATACGGTTCTCTCATATACTCCTGGTGTTTGGAATGCATATCAAACTACCGACTTGAAAGCAAATGGAAAGATCTGGGATATGTATAGTACTTATGAATACACATTTGGAACAGATCAGGTGAGTAGTGATGGATATAGTGGTGAAGGAGATAAATATAATAGGGAACACTCGTGGCCAAGCAGTTATTTTAATGGAAAAGTTTATCCAATGTATTCGGATGTTTTTCATGTATATCCTACAGATGCCTATGTAAATCAAAGAAGAGGTAATGAAACCTATGGGGAAACGGATACTCCCACTTGGACATCATCCAATGGATCAAAACTTGGACCCGCTAAAAGTGGTTTAGGTTATACCGGTACTGTCTTTGAGCCTATTAATGAATATAAAGGCGATTTTGCCCGAACATATTTTTATATGGCTACTCGCTATTATACAGAGGATGGAAGTTGGTTAAATTGGGCGATGGCGGATGGCGTAGAACTGAAAGCCTGGGCAGTAGAGATGCTGATACAGTGGCATATTGATGATTCAGTAAGTACAAAAGAAATTAACAGAAATAATGCAGTTCATGTTCTCCAGCATAACAGAAACCCCTTTATTGATCATCCTGAATATGTTTCATATATCTGGGGTGATGAAACACCCGAAGAAGTGATAGCACCCACAGCGCTTGCTGCTTCAAATATAAATTCTACAAGCTTTACAGCTAATTGGAACGTCGTTACCTCCGCTACGGGATACAAACTGTATGTCTCCGAAGATATAAATTTTATATCCTATTTAAACGGATATTCACCTAAATCATTGTCAATTACATCTGAAACAATTACAGGATTAAGTCCGGAAACGAGTTATTATTATAAATTAAAAGCATATACGGCAAGTGAAGAAAGTGATTTTTCAAATGTGATCATGCTACAAACCCTGGAAGGCAATAGTTCAGATACCAGCACTTCATACACGGAGACATTTGCGAACTTTCCTGAGACCGGATCTTCTTATTGTGATGGATCTTTTACCGGTCAGGACGGGTCTTCATGGCAGTATGTACAATGTCGGGGTGATCTTTTAATTGATAATGAAACGCCGTGTCTTGGAAAAAGCAGAACACCCACAGCCTCCATTACATCGGGTAATATAACCGGAGGTATTTCTTCATTACAATTTCAGTTTAAACAGGCATATTCAACCGATGTTTTATTAGATCTGTATGTCAATGATATAAAAATTACAACAGTTACTACATCGAGTGAAACAGGTGTAATAAAGGAAAGTGGAAATATTGATGTTAATATCTCCGGTGATGCGGTTATAAAATTTATTCAGCAAACAAGCGAATCCGGACAGGTTTGTGTAGATAATATATCATGGGTATCCTATCCTCTTACAGCTGTTCAAGCAGTTCCGGAGACTTTTTATATTGGCAATGCATATCCCAACCCCTTTAATCCAAACTGTGTATTACCTTTGGAATTGTCGAATGAGGCTTCTGTAAATATTAAATTATTTGATATTCTGGGAAATATGCAAAAAACTATTATTGATGGATCTTTATCTGCAGGTTATCACCTTATACCGATTAACGGGTCTGGTTTGTCTGCCGGGATATATTTTATCCGTGCCCTTGTCGGAACAGATATAGCGGTACGAAAAGTTGTCATAGTGAAATAAAATATTTTAGCAGATAGTTTTGGTAAATAAATTAAGCATTGATATAAACGTGATAATGCTGTAATTTTCCCGATAAATAAAATGTGAAAGGATAAGCATGTCATCAGTGAATATTACATTCCCGGACGGCGTTATAAAAACGTTTGATCACGGTGCGACTCCAATGGATATTGCTTTATCCCTTAGCGAGGGATTAGCACGCAATTGCGTTGTTGCCGAGGTCAACTACCGTCTGACTGATATGATACATCCTATAACAGAAGATGCGGCTGTTCGTTTGATTACATGGAAGGATCCGGAAGCACATGATATATTGTTGCATAGTACAGCCCATACCATGGCGCAAGCCGCACAGCGTTTGTTTCCGGATGTTAAGGTCACTATCGGCCCTGCCATTGAAAATCGTTTTTACTATGATTTTGATACGCCGACACCTTTTACTGAAGAAGATTTAGTAAAAATCGAAGCGGAGATGAAAGTAATTATTAAAGAAAATCTCACTATAACGCATCAAGAGATCTCCCGCAATGATGCTATTGATTTCTTTGATAATCTGGGTGAATCTTATAAGGTAGAGATCATCAACGAAATTCCTGAAGATGAAATGCTAACCTTGTATTCTCAGGGAGATTTTACCGATCTCTGCCGCGGTCCGCATATCATGTCCACCGGAAAAATTCCCGCATTCAAATTATTAAGTGTTGCCGGCGCTTATTGGCGTGGTGATGAAAAAAATAAAATGTTGTCCCGGATTTACGGTACGGCCTTTCCTTCAAAAAAAGAATTAAAAGCTTATTTGGAGCTTCTGGAAGAAGCAAAAAAACGTGATCACCGAAAACTTGGAAAAGAACTTGACCTGTTTGAAATTTCGGAAACAGTTGGACAAGGATTGTCGTTATGGTATCCCAAAGGTGCTGCCATGCGCAAGTTAATTGAAGATTATTGGCACAGCGAGCATCGTAGACGCGGATATGATATTATTCAAACACCACATATTGGCAAAGCTGAATTATGGGAAACTTCGGGACATCTCGGATTTTACAAGGAATTCATGTATCCCGTCATACAGGTAGAAGGCCATGATTATTATCTCAAGCCGATGAATTGCCCATTTCATATTATGGTATATAAACGTCATCAAACCAGTTATCGCGATCTGCCAATCCGCTATGCTGAATTAGGGACGGTTTACCGCTATGAATTATCCGGTGTTCTTCACGGATTAATGCGTGTCCGTGGTT
Organism: Fidelibacterota bacterium; assembly: GCA_030620575.1. Lineage (GTDB taxonomy): Bacteria > Fidelibacterota > Fidelibacteria > Fidelibacterales > Fidelibacteraceae > M50B103. The sequence continues at coordinate 20,358 of JAUXEL010000002.1, read as the reverse complement.
TCACACAGGATGATGCACATATTTTTTGTACACCGGAACAGCTAAATGATGAAATTGAAAAATTATTACTTTTTTCATTTGATTATTTAAAAGCCTTTGGGTTTGAAGAATATGAAGTGTATCTATCTACTCAACCGGAAGAAAAATTTGTCGGCGAGCCCGCTTTATGGGAAAAAGCTCAGGAATCACTCAGTAAATCCTTAAAAAAATTGAATATTGATTATAAAGTCGAGGAAGGAGGAGGCGCGTTTTACGGCCCGAAGATCGACATTAAGATCAAAGATGCTATCGGCAGGATGTGGCAATGTACGACCATCCAGTTCGACTTTAACCTTCCGGACCGCTTTGATATGGTTTATACAGGCTCTGACGGTGAACACCATCGTCCCTTTGTGATCCATCGCGCTATTATGGGTTCTTTAGAGCGTTTTATCGGCGTACTTATTGAACATACGGCCGGAAAATTTCCGCTATGGTATGCACCGGTACAATTGAAAATAATTCCGGTATCGGAAAAGTACAATGAAACAGCAATTACCATAGCTCAGGCCGCGATCGATAAAAACCTGCGTGTGGAAGTGGATAAACGCAACGAACGGGTCGGCTATAAAATCCGTGAAGCCGAAACGCAGAAAATACCTTACATGATCGTTGTGGGTCAAAAAGAAGAAGATGGGGGAATGGTCAAACTGCGTCACCAGGGCGGTGAAGAATTGACTCCGATGTCTGTTAAAGACATGATCGCGTTTCTAAAAGAGCGAGAGGAAATGCGGGATTAATCAATATTTTAAATATGGATATAAAAGACCACCCCGAAGGATCGGGGCGGTTTTTTTGTTATGTAAACCTAAAAACTTGGGGCAAGTTTTTTGTAGTTTTCTATCTTTACCCCTTCCGTTTTCCCTGACCCCGAAGCCTCGGGGCGGGGTCGGGCAAGTTGTTCAAGATTCTTCACTAAAATAGCTTCCTTGCTTCTTAGTTGAAAGCCTTATCCTGTATATCATGCCTGCCCGGCGTAGTTTTAACGAAGCAGGGTTATCCTGTCTAAAATAGTTATCCCATCATACCATGCTGTGACAGCCAAGAGACGTAGCCGTGTGAGTTTCCTCACATTTATTCAATTAATCTTAAAAAACGCTTGTATTATAGGTAGTTAGTTCAATATATTTGCGTCAAATTCTTTGGGAAAGAAGAATTTTATTATTTATATTAACGTGTATAATTTCGAAGGAGATATTATTGCACGAACAATGAAACAGTACCCCAAACAACGGGAAAATACTGAGAGAATTAATGATGCCATACGAGCCGAAGAAGTCAGGCTCATTGGTGATGATGGAAAATTGATAGGGATTGTAGGCATACGCGAGGCGCTTGATATAGCTGAGAAAAGAGATTTGGATTTGGTGGAAATTTCACCGAATGCAAAACCCCCCGTGTGTAAGATCATAGATTACGGTAAGTACAAGTACAAACAACAAAAGCGCGAGAAGGATAACAAAAAAAAGCAGCACATTATTACCGTAAAAGAAGTTCGATTTCGCCCCCATACCGACACTCACGATATTGAGACCAAGGTTCGCAAGATCCGTGAGTTCATTGAGGACGGTGACCGGGTGAAAATCTCCGTGATGTTCCGCGGTCGTGAAATGGCTCATAAGGAAATGGGTCGGGACACAATTGATAAAGTTATCGCACTTCTTGAAGATGTTGCAAAAATTGACAGAATGCCCAAACAGGAAGGGCGTTTTCTCACGGCTTATCTCGCCGCCAAAAAGTAAGGAGACACACATGCCCAAGATGAAGACAAATCGGGGTGCAGCAAAGCGATTTAAAAAAACAGGCTCAGGCAATTTGAAACGAAAAAAAGCCTACACAAGTCATATTCTGACGAAGAAAAGCACAAAACGGAAACGGAAGCTGCGTCAGCAGACCGGAATCGCACCGTCAGACATGAATCGTGTAAAAAGAATGTTGGGAATATAATCCCCTCGGCTTAGAAGGAGTAAAAATTATGCCAAGAGCAAATAGTTCAGTACCAAAACATCGCAGACATCGCAAGATCATTAAATTAGCAAAAGGACAATTCGGCGCACGCCGGAAGTTATTTAAAACCGCAAAAGAAGCTGTTGAACGCGGATGGCAATTCGCTTATAGGGATCGCCGCCAGAAAAAACGTGATTTTCGTAAATTATGGATTACGCGTATCAATGCAGCAGTTCGCCAATATGGATTGAGTTATTCACGCTTCATTCATTTATTGAATGAAAAGGGTGTGGAAATTAATCGTAAACAGCTGAGTGAGATGGCCATCCATCAACCGGAAGCATTTGCAAAATTGGTCGAAACGATTAAAAAATAATTTAGCTGAATAGAATAATAACCATGCCCATCCGGTAAATTCCGGAATGTTTGGCAGTAAATTTAAAAAATTGCATTATGACCATACACGAAACAATCAAAGAGGTCCAAGAGCAGTTTAAAGATGTATTAAAAAATGCACGTGATCCTCTCATGCTGGAAGAAGTTAAAAATACTTTTTTAGGGCGAAAGGGAAAGATCGCCGGATTTTTTTCTATGATAGGTGAGATTCCTCCCGACACCCGTAAAGAAGTCGGGAAAATGCTAAACGAGCTCAAAAGATCATTAAATGAACAACTTGAACTGCGCTATGCGGAATTTCAGTCAGAAAAAAAACAAAGGGAACAGGTTGATTACACCCTGCCCGGATATGTGGTCCATAAAGGTTCGCGACATCCTTTAACACAGGCAGTGGATGATATGTTATCCATATTTAAACGGCTCGGATTTGATATTGCCTATGGTCCGGAAGTGGAAACCGATTGGTTTAATTTTGAGTCTTTAAATTTTCCGCCCAATCATCCGGCACGTGATATGCAGGACACCTTTTATACTGAAGGTGGTGGCTTATTGCGTACACATACCTCACCGGTGCAGACCCGCTATATGGCAACACACGAACCGCCGGTTCGTATTGTGGCTCCGGGGCGGGTATACCGGAATGAAGCTATCTCTGCACGGAGTTATTGTCTGTTTCATCAAATTGAAGGACTTTATATCGATACAGATATTAGTTTTGCGGATTTGAAAGGGACCATTGAACTGTTTTGCCGTATGTACTATGGAAAAGATGTAAAGATTAAATTTCGCACCAGCTATTTCCCGTTTACGGAACCCTCGGCAGAAATTGATGTTTCATGTTTCCTCTGCAAGGGAAAGGGTTGCCGTGTTTGCAAAAATACCGGCTGGTTGGAAATTATGGGATGCGGAATGGTTGATTCAAATGTTCTGAAGGCCGTTAATTATGATACAGAGAAATATACCGGTTATGCCTTTGGACTGGGAGTAGAGCGCATGGTGATGATGCGATTGGGTATCAATGATATCCGTATTTTATTTGAGAATGATGTTGAATTTTTACGGCAGTTTTAGATTTGGAAGAAAAACATGATAGTTTCGATCGATTGGTTAAAAGAATATATTGATATCGACATGCCGCTTGAAGATCTGGCAGAAAAGCTTACCATAGCTGGTCTGGAATGTGTAGTGAAAGAAACCGGGAAAAGCATTCCCAAAGGTGTTGTAATTGGTCATGTTTTAGAAAAAAAACGTCATCCAAGTGCGGATAAATTATCAGTATGTACCATAGATATCGGTATCGGTAACCCGGTAACTATCGTTTGCGGTGCTCCCAATGTGGAAGCCGGACAACGTGTCCCGGTTGCAACAGTTGGTACACAGTTAACACCGGATTTTACGGTAAAAAAAGCAAAACTGCGGGGTGTTGAATCCCATGGCATGATCTGTGCTGAAGATGAACTGGGTCTTGGTGATGATCATGCCGGTATCATTGTTTTGTCCGATGATCATGAAATCGGGAAATCCTATGATGATTATTTTTCTTCATCTCTGGTCCTGGATATTGATGTCACGGCCAATCGGCCCGATGCGATGTGTCACTGGGGCGTAGCCCGGGAAATTTCCGCTATTACAGAAAAGCCATTTAAAAAAGCTTCTGTTAAACTTATTGAAGACGGTCCTGAAATTGATAGTATTGCTAAAGTGCAAGTCAATGCATTGGACGGATGTCCCCGTTATACGGCACGGGTTATTCAAGGTATTCGTATTGCACCGTCACCCGCATGGTTGAAAAACCGTATTGAGTCCATTGGGCTTCGCTCAATTAATAATGTAGTAGATGCATCAAATTATGTTTTAATGGAAACCGGTCACCCTCTGCATACTTTTGATCTTGATAAATTAAAGGGACATGAAATAAAGGTCCGTTTTGCGCAGAAAGGCGAAAAATTTGAGACGCTGGATCACAAAAAACGAGAATTAAGCAGTGATATGCTGCTGATCTGTGATAAGGAAACTCCTTTAGCTTTAGCCGGTATCATGGGCGGAATAAAATCGGAAGTGAATGACAACACCGTTAATATTCTGATAGAAAGTGCTTATTTTACACCGGCAGTTATTCGCAAGGGTTCCAAACTAGAGCAAATCTCTACGGATGCGTCAAAACGCTTTGAACGGGGAACCGATCCCAATGAAACATTGGTTTATGCACAAAATCGACTGGCGGCACTGATTGTTGAATTAGCCGGAGGCAGTATTGCAAAAGGGATGATTGATATTTATCCGGAACCTTTGGAAGCCAAAATAATTTCTTTACGCTATGATTATGTAAAACGGGTGACAGGTATTGATATTTCACCGGAAAATTGTAAATCCATTTTTTCACATCTTGAATTCACTATTATTGCGGAAGATACAGATTCTGTGACAGTGGAAGTTCCGACATTCAGACCGGATATAGAACGTGAGATCGATCTGGTAGAAGAAGTGTTACGCGTAAATAATATTGATAAAATCCCCTCCATGAAAAAATTAACTATGTCTGTGGCAGAAGAATGCGATAAATTTCACCCTTTTCTTACGGATATCCGTAATTTTTTTGCAGGGCACGGTATGCACGAAACGGTAAATAATTCGCTTGTCAGTAAAAATACAGGAGATGCCGGAATTTGGGGATATACTCCTTTAAATGTATTAAACCCCTTGTCTAAAGAAATGGATGTACTGCGTACAGATATGATTCAACCGTTGTTAGCTACCTTGCGCAACAATGCCCTAAAAAAACGAACAAATATCCGCTTATTTGAATTGGCTAATGTCATTGAAAAAAATGACCATGTCGATACCCATGCCGTAGAACATTTCAATTTAGGTGTTTTATGCTGTTCCCCTCTGTGGGGTCTGAATTGGGCAGAAGAAGATAAACCTGCAGACCTGTTTTATATGAAAGGAATTCTGGATCATTTTCTGGGAAATCTGAATTTTAATTATAAACTCAAAGAAAATACCAACCGGGATGAATTCGAAATTTTATATGATATTGTTATTCGTAAATCGCTTGTCGGAAAAATTGGAAAATATGTAGACGGTTATTTTGAAAAATTGCAACTACAGTATCCTGTCGTGGTGATGGAATTGCAGATTAGCAAACTGTTTAACTGGTATAATCCCAGACAGCAATATATCCCGACCCCGCAATTCCCGTCCATTTTTCGCGATATATCTTTAGTTATGGATAAAAAATCTAAAGCAGTCACAATATTAAATGAGATAAATCAGCATGGAGGAAAATATCTCGTTGACCTTGTCCTCTATGATGTGTACATTGATGATACGAAACTTGATAAAAATAAAAAGGCATTATCATTTCGATTGGAGTTCAGAAGTGAGACGAAAACACTGAAGGATGAAGATATTGATAATGTAATGAATAAGTTATTTGAACGGTTAATAAATCAATATGGAGCTCAGCTAAGGTAATGGATATCAGCTCTTTTGAAACCTTAGAAAAAAAAATACACCAAGCCCTTAATGTTCTTAAGGAACAAGAGGGATCAAAAGGTAATGGTACTATGGTTTTAACGAAAAGCCAGATTGAACGTATCACTTTGAAATTGGCAGAAATATCGGAATGGATTGACCATGCAAAAGTATGAACCCGACCCAAATACAGTGGAATTAGAATTTCCTGATGACAAACCCATAACGGTCAATATTTATGGCCAGGAGTTTCCTCTGAAAGGTAAGGATCCCAAATTTATCCATCAGGTTGCAGATTATGTAAATGAAAAAATGATGGAAGTGGGAGCCAATATGTCCGGAACTGTTGCTATCGATAAAATTGCCATTATCACTGCCTTGAACATTGCAGGTGAATTATTTCAAATGAAGCAGAACAACCAATCTACTGAGGAATACATTCAGAATCATTCTGAAGCATTGATAAAACTTATTGATGATCACCTCAAGACCTAAGCGCTCCGCATAGAAAAGGAGTAAAAATGTTAGTAAATATAGTTGTTGGTTTAATATCAACACTGGTAGGTGCATTTATTGTCCTGATTATTTATCGTGCAAAATTCGGCAATATAAAAAATTATAAATTTGATCTGCTGGAAGGTGCACGTAAAGAAGGCGAAACACTTAAAAAAGAATTAATTCTGGAAGGAAAAGATGAATCTCTTCGCATAAAACAAAAAAGTGAAGATGAATACAATGAAAAGCTTCATGATGTTCGGGATACTGAAAAAGAATTACAGAAACGGGAAAGTAATTTAAACCGGAAAATGGAGAACGTTGATCAGCGCTATGATGCCCTGCAAAAATATGATCAGGATCTAAAGGGAAAAGAGCAACAGATCAATCAACGCGGAGAAGAAATTGAACATCTTATTGATCAACAACAAAACCAGCTGGAAAAGATTGCGGGTTTATCCCGTGAAGAAGCCAAACAAACCTTAAAAGAGAGCTTATACGAAAAAGCACGTATTGAGGCACAGGTAAAAGTTAAAGAAATCAAAGAATCCGCAACACTGAACGCAAATAAAGAAGCAAAAGAAATTATTATCGATGCAATTCAGCGTTCAGCAGCCGATCATACATCCGAATCAACAGTTTCTGTTATTCCATTGCCCAATGATCAAATGAAAGGCCGTGTTATTGGCCGTGAAGGTCGGAATATTCGTCATTTTGAAGCCTTATCCGGCGTAGAATTAATTGTAGATGATACTCCGGAAGCAGTTGTGCTCTCAGGCTTTGATCCCGTACGCCGGGAAGTAGCGCGTATTGCGTTGGAAAAACTCATTAAAGATGGCCGTATCCATCCGGCGCGAATCGAAGAAATGATAGATAAAGCCAGCAAAGAAGTGGAAGAATCCATTATCCAAGCTGCTGAAGAGGCAACTCTGGAACTATCCCTGTCGCCTTTCAATGCAGAAATGATGCACTATATCGGAAGCTTGAGATATCGCACAAGCTATGGCCAAAATATTTTAAAACATTCCATCGAAGTCGGTTGGTTAGCCGGTTTAATGGCAGCCGAGCTTGGAATGGACGGACAAATGGCAAAACGTGCCGGATTTTTGCATGATATTGGAAAAGCGATTGACCGGAATGTGGAAGGAACACACGCCTTGATCGGCGGTGATATTGCTCGTCGTAATAAAGAAGATAAGATTATTATCAATGCCATTGAAGCCCATCATGAAGAAGTAGAGATGATTTCTCCGATTTCCGCATTGGTTCAGGCAGCGGATTCTATTAGCGGATCGCGCCGGGGCGCACGGGGTCAAACATTAGAAAATTACATTCACAGAATGGAAAAATTGGAAGAAATTTCAAATAGTTTTAAAGGTGTGAATAAAACATACGCTATTCAGGCAGGTCGCGAAGTCCGGGTTATTGTTGAAGAGACCAAGATTAGTGACACAGCGTCCGATCTATTGGCTGAAGACATTGCAAATAAGATTCAGAATGAACTCACATATCCCGGGCAAATCAAGGTAACAGTTTTACGTGAACACCGCTCGATTGGATACGCGAAATAACGAGGAGAAATGGAAACTATAATTTTACGCGGGAAAGAAGTATCTGATGCTGTTAAGGAGCGTTTGAAAGAAGATATTGATACCTGTAAAAAACGGGGAATTACTCCGGGACTGGCCGTTGTTCTGATTGGAGAAGATCCTGCATCTACAGTTTATGTGCGTAATAAAGCACGGGCTTGCGAGGCACTTGGCATTTTTTCCGAAACGATACGGCTACCGAAAGATACCACGCAAGCGACATTAAATACTTTAATTGATCGGCTTAATAAGAATACGCGTTTTCACGGGATTTTGGTACAACTTCCATTGCCCCGTCACCTTAACGAAAAAGAAATTATTCATCGTATTCATCCTGAAAAGGATGTAGATGGATTTCACCCTTTCAATATTGGTAAATTAATTTTAGGCGAAGATACTTTTTTACCCTGTACCCCTGCGGGCATTATAGAAATGTTGCGGTATTATCAAATAGAAACAAGCGGGAAACATGTTGTAATTGTAGGACGTTCGAATATTGTCGGAAAACCGATGGCAAATTTGATGTATCAGAAATCCGCATATGCTAATGCCACCGTAACCATTTGTCATACAGGCACATCAGATATAAAAAAATACACCCGTCAAGCTGATATATTGATCGTTGCAGCAGGTGTGCCGGAGATGATCACAGCAGATATGGTAAAAGAAGATGCAACGGTCATTGATGTGGGTGTTAATCGCGTCGATGATCCATCGTGTAAAAAAGGCTATCGCTTAGTAGGTGATGTCGCGTTTGAAGAAGTCAAAGAACGTGTAAGCGCGATCACACCGGTACCCGGTGGGGTAGGACTGATGACTATCGCAATGTTGATGCAGAATACCGTAAAAGCAGCTGAGAATCAGGCAAAAAACATGAAAAAACATGGTCAATAAACAAAAAAACCAACGACGATATTTTTTTCCATTCTTTTTAATTCTATTTATTGGATTTACCGGCGTCTTTTTCACGAAAACAGATGTCGGTTTTAACATTGCATATAAAATTTTACGTAACCAGATCAATAAACGTTTTGATTATTCATTTTCTATTCATGAATTGAATAAAAATCTGAACGCGGATCTGCAAGCTAACTATCTGGAATTTGCGAATGACGATTCTTCGATCGTGCTATCAATTGATACCATAAATATCAATTATTCGGGTATTTTTGAATTGCTTGGCAAACGCCATCTTGATAGCCTGAGTCTTATTGACCCAAAAATATTTATTCGAATAGACGAACGTGACCGGGATCTGTCGGAGATACCTGATTTTACGTTTCCGGATATTCACATCGGCAATATACAAATGAAAAACATACAGTTATACATTCAAACTCCGGATACTCTTCTTTATCAGACGATTCAATGTGTACAATTCCAGTATTCAGGGTACAAGGATGGTGCTGTTTTGCACATTGACGACATGCAAATGGCAAATGAAGCATTAGATCTCCAGCTTTATGATCTATCCAGTGAAATTGTATTCAAAAATGATATTGCAAAAATGCGGAAATTAAATTTTAAATTAAATGACGCTCAATTTGCATCATCCGGAAAAATCCGCTTTATTGAACCCTTTCGCTTTCAGTTTTCTTTTAATGTAAAAGATATCGATATTGAAAAATACCTGCATATTCCTATTTTTTATCCTGAAGATCAAATTAATATACAACTTGATGTGATGGGAGATTTTAAGGAATTTTCTGCAACCGCTAATTTTTCAGGCACACTAAATCAGAAAAAAATACATTCTGCGAATATCAATATGGAATATAAAAATGATTACCTGCATTTACTGAAGGCAAGCTTTAAAAATTCCAGTACTAATGTCTTAATATATGGCTCATACGGTTTAAAAGATAAATATATTACAACCACCTTTTCTTCACTTGCGTTTACCCCTTCGGAATGGCTTGAATCACTACCGGAATTTGATTTTCAGGGATTTTTCCGGGCAAGCGGATATCTTGATGACAGACTAAGGGTGAGTTATGATTTTGATTGTAATGAATTCTATGGCATTGAAAAAAGCACCTTGCGCGGTGATATTTTCTTTTATGGTCTGAACAATATTGTTCTGGATTCAAGCAATTATATTTATTTACCGGACGGACTACTGAAAATGCAGGGAAATATTACAAATCTGGATTCCGTTAACCTGAACATTTATGGCGATATACATACCTTCAATGATCTTGAAATTCCAGATTTAGGTACCTTGAAAACCGATAATATGATGCTGACATTAAAATTACTGGGGCGTTTAACCGATCCTGATATACAATTGAACTTTAACGTGGATACTCTAATCTATGATATTTATAAAATTAATAATCTGAATGTATCTCTTTACAGCAACAAAATCATATCTGACCCCCAAGGTGGAATATTAATTTCGTTTGAGAATGCAGTGATAGATTCCTTCCTTATTGGTTCATTGGAAACGTATGTCCGGGTGGATGAAGATATAATCCATATAGACTATCTTGATATTTCGCATGAAAATTATCTGATGAATTTATCCGGCTCAATTAAAGATTTCAAAGAATTCACAATTAATACCATGCAGGGACAATATCAAAACCAGGATATTTATTTGCTGGATACGCTATCATTTTCTATAGATGATACTGGATTTTCTCTTTCGCGATTTGATATTTTATACCGGGAAGCCCTTTTATACGGTTCTCTCGATGTTAAAAATGATTCCATTTGGGGAAGCATGAATATTACCGGTGCCGAACTCAATTCTTTGCCCTTGGTTTCAACCATGTTGGAGGATGTGGAAGGACAAATAAAAATGAATATTGATATCGGCGGATACCTTGACGATCCGGTAATTAATGCCAATATGTTATTAAAACATGCTCGTGTATTTGGATTGGATACTGAACGCATTCATTCACAAATGCAGTATAGTGATAATATTCTTCAGATCAACAACTTCAGGATGGATATTATTGATGACCGTTCAATAGATTTTCGTGCTGATTTACCTGTAAATATTAATTTTAACCGAAAAAACATTTTTAAGGTTCTTCCTCAAGATTCTGTGCAAGCGGAGTTTACACTTTCACAGGTTCGTTTATCAAAATTACTTCCTTTAATTATTAAAAAATTACCAATAACGGGCGATGGTGACGTTTCCGGAAATATTTATGGGACATTGAATGATCCTATAATAGATGGAGAACTTTTTGTTTTAAATCCTGTTATTAGTAAAATTGTTGCAGACACATTAGTGTCAAAATTTCATTATTTCAAAGAAGACTTATATTTTAATGAGGCCTATATTATTGCGAATAACGGGTATTATCATGGGGATGCATCAATTCATATAGATATGCGTTATAATGCTCCGGGTAATCGTTTTTCCCCCGACAGCAGTGTCTATGCTTATATACAGGGAAACGATGATGAATTGCTGTACCTAACACCATATTTGGGCTTTGTGGAATCATTAACCGGTAATTTTTATACCGAATTGGAAATAAAAGGGTCATTTAATAAAGCCGTAAAAAACGGAAGTCTTCGTGTTAATAATGGTCACCTGATCTTGGGTATTCTTGGAAATGAAATTGAGAATCTTAATGGCGAGGCAATTCTAACAGATAATATACTTAATGCTGATCTTCAGGGAAAATTGCCATCCGTATCCTATACCCTGGCCGGTATTTTAGGATTAACCAATCCAAGTATTTCCGAAGAATATAATTTTGTAGTTGAGGGTGACATGAATATGGCACGGATGTTTAAGCCCGTGTTTAATCTTACACTTACCGGAGATCAAATTTCCATTGTGACTCTGGATGAGAGTATCAATATAACTACGGGTGAAGTTGATCTGACTATCACGGGTCAGGATACATTACTGATTTCCGGAGATATGAATATTCAGGAAGGATTGATCGAAGCGTCGTTTAACCAATCATCAGGCTCAAGGGACAACACCGGCAATAGAGGGCTATTCACGGAATATGCTATTAATACGGTTATTGATAAAATATATTTTCGCAACCAGTTTATTGATGCGACTCTGGATGGAGAATTACTTTTGTTGAAATATGCTTTAGAGGATAAAATACGAATTGCCGGACAACTGGACGTAACACAAGGTTTTTTCAACTATTGGGCATCGGTTTTTGAACTTGAAGAGGGCGGAAGTATTCTATTTGACCAGTTTGAAGGTAATCATGAACTGAATTTTATAGCATCTAAAGATATCAGCGGCGGCAACCGTATTATTGCTTCTATTAACGGAGAAATAGATAATCTGGAAATTGATTTTGTTGACGAAGATAACCAACTGAGCAAAGCAGAAATCATCCGGGAATTAACCATTGGAGAAATTACAAGTGCCTTGAATCCTTCCGGCTCTGCTGTGCAAGCAACAACCGCTTTACTGGCATTAGTGGAACGTCCGATAGAACAGCAGGCCAGGGAATTGGGTGGAATAGGCGGTCTTGACCGGATTGACATCAAAGGCGGTGAAGGCACCTATATTGACAGTACAACTGCAGTGGTTGTAGGTGGACGTATTGGACGCAATTTTTATTTAACCTACGAGGGATCGCAATCTGATCCCCTGAATATCGAAATTGAATACCGTATTAATAACCGATTATCTATTGTTGGAAGTGCCGATGAAGAAAGTGTATCCGGTGCTTTTCGCCTGAGGATTCAATACTAATGAAACGTTTTCTGCTAATATTTCTGTTAATTTTGTCAGCAGGGTTTCTTTTTGCTCAAGATGAAGATGTTCTGTTAGATTATAAGTTGCGCAAGGTAATATTCAAGGGTAACCAGAGTTTCAAGAATAATCAGTTAAAACAAATTATTGATATCAAACCGGTAATAACAAAACGCGGTATGCGGCGAATATCTTACCGCTTTATAAAATCACAGACAAAAGCAATTAAAAATTATTATATCAGTGAAGGATTTTTAAATTGTACAGTACAGGATTCTTTGATTATTTATGAAAAAGAAGCCCTGCATCTATATTTTAATATTAACGAGAATGAACGCTTTACCCTCAAACAAATATCCATTGAAGGGAACACACTGCTCAGTGATGGAGAGATTCTTGAAATACTGGACCTGCATATTGGTGATCCCTTCCGGCAATATATTTATTACAATAATTTTAAGAAAATACTTTCACGATATAGTGAATTAGGGCATCCTTTTGCAACTATCCGGGAAGAGTTTGACTGGAGTTCAAATCTGGAAATTACTTTATATATTAATGAAGACAGGTCTTATCAAGTAAAAAATATCAGTATTAAAGGAAATAAAACTGTCTATGAAAAATCAATACGAAAGCATCTAACTATTGAAGAAGGTAAATCTTATCGACTGGACAAGATCAATCAAACACAGGACCGCATCTATGAAATGGGCGCATTTAATTCAGTAAATATTGTTCCCGTTAATCCGGATTCGACAGAGCAGACCCTTAACTTGGATGTGAAAGTTGTAGAAAGTAAACCCCGGCGTTTTGATGTGCAATTTGGTGCCCGCCAGGGATATACAGAAGAAATCAGCTATTCTTCACTGTTCATTCAACCGGAATGGGTACATAAAAATATTTCGCACCGGGCTCACAGGTTAAGCATGAGTGTAACATATGAAGCTTTATTTCACAATATTCGCATTGATCATGCGGTCAATGCAGAAATTGCATATGCTGTTCCCTGGTTGCTTGTATTCCGATTGCCAAGTACGTTTAAAATTTACTACCACCGTGATGTTTATTCTCCTTTCAGTGAGAAGAGTATAAGTAAAGATGATATTTTAACAGATTATGGTATAAATTTATCAAGCATCTGGCGCTACAATCGTAAAATTTACACCTTCAGTTCGTTTTCATTAAAAAATGTAAAAAGTGAATTATCAGAAAGAGGTTTTGAACCTTTAATGGAATTCAGGTTGCAATCACGATTCGACAACAGAGATAATTATATTTTTCCTACAAAAGGCTGGAACATTCTTTTGTATAGCGGGTATGTGCTAGGTATACAAGAAGAGACTGAAACACAATATTATCGTTTGGAAACATCGATAAATACCTATACGCGTCTTTTTCGCAACCTCGTCATGGCGGGCCGTATAGAGGTCGGTCAGTTCTTTGACAGAAAAACCATCAACCCCATTTATCTGTATCGAATGGGGAGTGAAACAACGGTACGGGGATGGTTTCAATCTATTGGAAATCCTTATCAAATAGTCTTAGAAGATACTATCCCGGCCACTATCTATGCCGGTAAATCAAAATTAATGGGAAATCTTGAGCTACGTCTCGATTTGATATGGAATTTTGGTGTAAATATATTTCTTGATGCTGGCAAACTTGATGATGATTTTTCCAATATTGCAGATTGGAATGCTTATTATGTAAACACCGGATTTGGAATTTACTATAAAACACCCATAGGGCCGGTTCGCATAGAGTTGCCGATTATTATTAATGATCCAAATATCGGGACAGACAGGGATATTGAAAAACCATTTATAAATCGTATTAATTTTGGTCTTTTATTTGCCTTTTAGATATGAAATAATTTAAATTACATGGATAGAAATGTTAATTAAGGAGTAAAGAAAAATGAAAAAACTGATCGTAATATTATTTGCAGCGGGCATCCTGATATCCTCATGTTCAGATAATCGAACTGCAGAAAAAATGTTTCAAGACGGGACAAACTTATACAAACAAGAAAAGTATTCCCGCTCAATAAAAACTTTTGAGAAACTGTCTAATATGTATCCGGAAGATCCTTTAGCGGTAAAAGCGATTTATCGTCTGGCCGAAATTTACGCCAGTGATTTACAGGACTTTGAAACTTGTGTAAAAAATTATTCTTATATTGCAGATGAATATCCATCCCATGCGGATGCCCCAAAAGCACGTTTTATGGCAGGATATACTTTAGCAAATATTATGAAAGATTATGATCGGGCGAAAATAGAATACAATAAATTTATTCGTGATTATCCCAACCATCCATTGGTTGCATCAGTCGAATTCGAATTACGGAATCTGGGTAAGGAATTGGACCAAATTGAAGAATTAAAAGGTATAATGAAAAACACTACAAGTGAGTAAAAAGGGCAATACATGGATTTTAATCTTGCAATATTAAATGAACAAATTCAAAAAGAAAGTATATTTGTAGATGCGATCCAATCCGAGTTAAAAAAGGTTTTGGTCGGACAGGAAAAAATGGTTCAGCGCCTGTTGATCGGTCTGCTGGCTGAAGGACATATTTTATTGGAAGGTGTTCCCGGACTGGCAAAGACCCTTGCAGTAAAATCATTGGCTCAGTCCATTAATACACAGTTCCATCGCATTCAATTTACTCCGGACTTACTGCCATCGGATTTAATCGGAACCTTGATCTATAATCAAAAAGAATCATCTTTTGAAGTTAAGAAAGGGCCGATTTTTGCGAATATTATTTTAGCCGATGAAATTAACCGTTCACCCGCAAAAGTTCAGGCCGCGCTTCTGGAAGCCATGGAAGAAAAACAGGTCAGCATCGGTGATACAACGTATCCTCTGGAAGAACCGTTCCTGGTTTTGGCAACACAAAATCCCATTGAACAGGAAGGAACGTATCCATTACCTGAGGCGCAGGTTGACCGTTTCATGTTAAAGGTCAAAGTTGATTATCCAAGTCAGGAAGATGAGATGAAAATGCTGGTCCTATTAACTTCAAATGTGCTTCCTGACCTTGTATCTGCTGTAGTAAAACCCAAACAGATATTAAATGCACGCAAAATTGTTCGTAGTATTTATGTGGATGAAAAAATTCATAAATATGTAACTGATATTGTATTTGCAACACGGTATCCCGATAAATTCAAGCTTGACTCCCTTCGGGGTTTGATCGATGTTGGTGCATCACCCCGTGCATCACTTAATTTGATAAAGGCAGCAAAAGCGCACGCTTTCTTACAGCATCGGGGTTATGTTACTCCGGAAGATATTCGTGAGTTAGGTATGGATGTATTACGTCACCGCATACTTCTTTCTTTTGAAGCAGAAGCCGAAGATATTACGGCAGAAGATATAATCAAAACGATATTTGATACTATTCCGGTTCCATAACGATGCTTTCCAAAGATATATTACATAAAGTAAAACAGGTTGAAATTCAAACGCGCCGGATTGTAAATGACGTATTTTCCGGGGAATACCGTTCAATATTTAAAGGAAAAGGGATGTCATTTTCTGAAGTCCGGGAATACCAACCCGGAGACGATGTCCGGATGATCGACTGGAATGTAACAGCCCGCAATAATAAACCTTTTATAAAAGTAATGGAAGAGGAACGGGAATTAACCGTTTATTTTTTGGTTGATGTATCGGCATCAGGACATGTTGGAAGTACGGAACGCTTTA
The DNA here is from genome assembly GCA_030620575.1 of Fidelibacterota bacterium. Taxonomy (GTDB): domain Bacteria; phylum Fidelibacterota; class Fidelibacteria; order Fidelibacterales; family Fidelibacteraceae; genus M50B103. The sequence continues at coordinate 4,005 of JAUXEL010000002.1, read as the reverse complement.
AAAGTGAGCTTGCTGCTGAAATTTGCTCGGTATTGGCTTTTAGCGCTATTAAAAACGGAGATAAAGTTGGTCTGATAAATTTTACCAGTGATATTGAAAAATATTTAGCTCCCCGAAAGGGCAAAGGATATGCCATGCAGGTTATACGGGAAGTACTGTTCGGTGAATATGAAGGAAAAGACACTTGTATTGAAAAAGCCCTGGAGTTTTTATCCCGTGTAGCACACAAACGCAGTATCGTTTTTCTTTTAAGTGATTTTTATGATACAGATTTTGATCATGCCTTGAAAGCCGTTTCCAATAAACATGATTTAATTATGGTGCATATTGTCGATCCGCTTGATAAAGCATTACCAAATATTGGCTTGTTCTCTTGTTACGATGCCGAATCCGGTGAGAAAATGGTCATTGATACATCCCGTAAAAGTGTTCGGGATACCTATGCGCAACGTTATATTGAGCGTACCCGGGAGCTGGAAACTATGTGCCGTAAAAATAAAACAGATTTGATTCATATTAATACTGATACTTCCTACATCGAACCCTTAAACCGGTTTTTTAAAACAAGGGGAAAGCATCAATACCGATGAAACGCTTTATACTGTTGATCACTATTGCGGGAATGCTTATTGCTCAGGATGTTCATCTCAAGATGGACATTGATGAACAGAATATATTTATTGGCGATAGAATCCATATTACCTATATCTTGAGCGGACCGGAAAAGCATTTTTTTATGATGCCTGATGTACAGGAATGGATTACAGATATTGAAATATTAGACAACCGGACAAAGTCTCAAATTAAAAAACACCGGAATATTGTCAGCTTATACCTGGAAGGTGTAGCATTTGATACCGGATTTGTCCGTATTCCCGCTATGCCTGTTGTATTTGCAGATTCTACAGGATTCGGCACGCGGGATACACTCTATACACCTGAAAAATATATTTATATCCAATCGATATTAGACAGCAATATTTCGGCAATTGCCATGAATCCTCCGCTTCCTCTACATTTAATGACTTGGTGGGAATATTTGATCACAACAGTTTTTCTTGCATTAAGCATCATGTTGTTGTGGCTTGGTATTCGTCACCATAAATTACAAAAGCCGAATATTGAACAGGTATGGGAATCTCCCCATGATAAAGCCCGTTATGCAATTGATATCCTTAAATCACAAAAATATCCCGAAAAGAAACAATGGAAACTATTTTATCTGGAATTAACTTATATATTACGCGAATATTATGAGGGTATTTATTTTATTCATCTTCATGAACTCAGCACTTCAGAATTATTACCGGTTTTAAAACCTTATGTCGCTCCTGAATGTTACCAAAAATTATATTTGTTTTTTCAATTTGCCGATCTTATTAAATTTGCTAAAGGCATTGCCGATGCAAAACAGTGCGAAAAGGATATTACTTTAATTAAAACTATTGTTATCCCGAATGAATATTTAAAGGAAAACGATGCTTAAAATTGATCATATTACAAAACGCTTTACCGGTATTACAGCAGTTGACGATATATCCCTTGAAATATCAAAAGGGGAAATCTTTGGATTTCTTGGTCCAAACGGTGCCGGTAAAACAACAGTTTTACGTATGATAATGGATATTATTCAACCGGATAAGGGAAATATTAGCATTAACGGTGTACCCAGTATTCACTGCGAGTACAGCAAAATCGGATATTTACCGGAAGAACGCGGTATTTACCAAAAAGCGAAAGTTTGTGAGGTAGTGGAGTATTTTGGTAAATTAAAATCTTTATCTACCCAAAAGGCTAGGGAGCATGCCAAGATATGGTTTTCCAAGTTGCATATTGAAAATTTGGCGAATAAAAAAGTGGCTGAATTATCTAAAGGAAATCAGCAGAAAGTTCAATTTATTATTGCCGTGATAAATGAACCTACATTGTTGCTGTTGGATGAGCCCTTTACCGGATTGGATCCGGTAAATCAAAAGATATTACGGAATATTATTTTAGATTTTAAATCCCGAGGGCGAACGGTTATATTGAGTACTCATCAAATGGCAAAGGTAGAAGAAATATGTGATACCATGTGTCTGATCCATAAAGGAAAGATTATTAGCTACGGAATTACACGGGAAATTATGGATCAACATGGCGGCCGCTTAGATGATGCCTTTATTGCATTGGTTGGAGATAACAATGAGTAAAATTTTGACAATAGCCCATTGGGAACTGAAACGCGGTGCTAAATCCAAAGCCTTTTTAATTTCCATGTTTATGCCGTTTGTTATCCTGTTAGTCTCAGTTGTTCCTACAATTTTTGCTCTTAGTGGAGATATAGATGAAAAAAATATGGGGATCATTGATCAGGGAAATAACATTTATGCTGATGTATCTGATTATTTTTCAAAAGCTTCTATCAACGATAAGGGCAATCCGGTTTACACCATACAGGAATATGTTTCCACTCCTTTAAATCATGACACACTCATTCAAACCTTGATCCGGGATAATTATGTGAGTATCATAATCGTTTTGCAGCCCGATTTTATGAAGACAGCGCAGGTCCGGATATTCCATGGTAGTGATGTGGGCGTTGATGAAATGTTACGACTTGAGAGTGCGTTAAAACGGTATACGATGGAACAGCGTATCATATCTCTTGGACTGACAGAAGAAGACATGAAATATGTCCTTGATAAACCTGATATTACTGTCTATGAAGTAGGGGAAACAGGCGACGCAACAAAATCGAATTTAATTATAAAATACGGTGTTCCCGGTGTGTTTTTATGGCTGTTAGTAATGGGAATTGTTATGGGTTCTTCTATGCTTATCAGCGGTGTGATCGAGGAACGTTCAAATCGAATCATTGAAATTATGATGTCCAGTATAAAACCCTATGAATTAATGGCGGGTAAAATTCTTGGTATTGGATTGCTTGGTGTTATTCAAATTTCTGTTTATTTAGTTATTCTCCTGGCATTTACCATGTATGGTGGTTCGTTCATTAATATAGATATATCACCCCGGGATGTCTTTACTCTTGATCTTATTTGGTATTTTATTTATTTCATCATGGGATATTTTATGTACGCGTCATTATATATCAGTCTGGGTTCGTTATATGACAATGAACGGGATGCCCAGCAATCGGTAGGTTTTTTATCTCTGTTTGCCGTTTTACCCCTTATGTTAATCCAACCCCTTATGCTGAACCCGAATACATCCTTAGCCACTATATTATCTTTTATTCCTCTTACAACACCATTTATGATGATATTAAAGATAGGGATGTTATCCGCACCGCTTTGGGAGATAATAGTGATGATGATATATCTGATAGCCTGGATCCTCTGTATTACCTGGGTTGGCAGTAAAATATTCCGGACTACCATTCTCATGTATGGTAAACGGGCAACGCTCAAGGAAATTATTCAATGGATTCGCGCATAGAATTTGTTAACACATTGAGAAAAAATTTACTATATTCCGCTTGAAAAAAACATAGGAGAATATAAATGTCACAATTAACGATCGAAGTTACCGATCAGAATTTTCAAGAGAAGGTTTTAGCAAATCCATTACCGGTATTGGTAGATTTTTGGGCTCCATGGTGTGCTCCATGTAAGATGATCGCTCCAAAATTGGAAGAACTTGCCAAAGAATATGAAGGTAAAATTAATATCGCCAAAGTAAATGTTGATCATTTTCCCATGGTCGCCGGGCAGTTTGGTATTCGTTCTATTCCGACACTTCTTTTTGTTAAAGACGGTAAAGTCGCTGATCAAGTTATTGGCAATGTTCCCAAAAGTGACATTGAATCTCGAGTAAAAACACTGATCTAATACATAGATACGTGGATACCACGGATTTTTTATATGAATGTATCTACAATAAAAATAACTGTCATAGGCCAGGTCCAGATGGTTGGATATCGGTGGTATGTCAAACAGTACGCAGATATCCTCGGAGTAACAAGTCGGATCGTAGCCATGTCGTTCTGTGAGCCAAGGAGTT
>JAUXEL010000025.1 GCA_030620575.1 Fidelibacterota bacterium | reverse complement strand
CTGACAGGCGTAGCCCGCCCCGACCCCGAAGCCCCGGGGCGGGGTTCGGGATTACGAAGGGTGGGTTAAATAAAGAGCTTGCTCTCCGAAGCACCAAATTTTTGGCGCGAAGGAGAGTTCGAAATGACATCAAAAAAGTTATTGACAGCATGTGATTTCCATTTTTTAATCTGTTTCACACAACGGGTTAAGACAAATAAAAAAAACGGGACTAATGCCCCGTTTTCTTTTTATATCTCTGCTATATTAAAAATCGCCATTTTCCTCGGAATTAAATCCATTATCATCAAACTTGTTTTCAGTCTTTTTCTTGTCTTTGTAATTATTGATCTTAAGTGATAGGTTTAATGAGATCATCGGGGCATCGCGGTAAAATTCAGAATATGTTGTGTAATTAGGTGTAATGATTTCATATTGCCTGAAACCGGTCCCGAATATATCACGTACCTGCAGAGTGGCAGTAAGTTTATCCTTGAAAAAATCCTGACGGACAGCCAGGTCTGTCATTAACCCGCCGGAACTGCTTCCCTGCGCGGTTGCGGACGGGCTACGATAATTTAAACCAACCTGGATGCGGGTGTTTTCTTTGATCATAAAAGTATTGCGTAAACGCATACTGTAATTCGTACTGGATTCATCGAAGCTTTCACCATAAAGTGTGCCTTCAACCTGATAACGATATAGTCTGCCGCTGAAGTTCACCATCCACCATTTATATATATTCAGGTTGGCCATTACTTCAACACCCAGAGATTGGTCGCGCCCAACATTTTCATAGGTATTCAGAATGACGTCTTCGGAATAAACCGTTTGAATGCGTTCGATTTTATTTTGGGTATTCTTATAGTATGCATCAAGAGAAACAAAACTTTTTCCAAAACGTTTCTGAACGCTGAAATCGTAGGAGTCTGTCATCTCAGGTACTAATTCCGGGTTTCCAATCCGAATATTATAGGTATCATACCAAGTATAAAAAGGTTCAAGCTGCCATCCGCGGGGACGGGAAATACGCCGTGTATAGCTTGCCATCAATTGAATATTTTCAGGAAGTTGATATGAGGCATGCAGCGTGGGAAAAATATACAAACGGTCAACAACAAAGGCAGAATCCTGAACGTTACTATTAATATTCCGGTAAGTATACTCAGCACGAAGCCCCGGTTGGATACCAAGTAATCCGAATTCTCCGGAGTAAAGTGCGTATAATGAAAGAGTATTTTGTTTATACTCGGTAAAATAACTGAATGCATCCTGCAACTCAAAATCGCCCGAAACCGCATTCAGATAATACACATTATTCCCGTCTTCCTTCCAGTTGAATTTACCATTAAATCCCGCTTCGAACATGTTCGATTCACCCCAGGGTAATTGATATTCAAGTTTCGTTCTGATACTATTGGAAGGACCAATCTCCTCGGTTTTTTGTCCCTCTGTGGTATCGGAAAATGCATCTACCAGATAGGTGTAAGATTCTTCATCCATATTCCAGTTGGAGTACGACGCACTTAACTTTAATTGATGAACACGAGTTGAGCCATTCATCACATCTTTGACACTTTTCGCTTTATTAGCGGCAACGGGTGCGGCTTTTTTGCCATTTGTATTTATATTGAATTTGTGAGTGTAGTCCGCGTTGATACTGTAGCGAGAACCGCCCCGCATGCTATTTTCATAGCTGGTATAATCATAACTGTCATAAATAATATCTCGGGCAGGATTGCTATAGATGATCTCATATGCAGTAACGGAGCCGCCCTCGGAAGTACGTGGCCCGAAACGTGCACTGATGCCAATAACATCATTTTTACTTATAAACCAGTCAAGTCCGGCACGGACCCCATAACCGCTGCGTGAACGTGAGCGTGTACCGTCAGAAATAAATTCTGCTGTCGTATCAGGGTACATCAACAGACGATTTACATATGATTCACCCGTAAAATTACGCCGGCTAAAATCAACGGAAACAAAAGCATTTATCTTTTTATTGGTATAATTCAACAAAAGGTTACCGCCGAGATTATTGGTCCCGGCATTTGCAGTCGCAAGTCCGGTAACCCCAATACGTTTATCACGTCTTGTTACAATATTAATGATACCTGCTCCGCCTTCTGCCTCATATTTTGCCGATGCATTGGTCATAATTTCAATATTCTCAATAGAACTTGCGGGAATACTTTCCAGCGCATCCTGCGGTTCAAGCACCGAAGGACGACCGTCGATCATCACGGTAAAATTACTACTTCCACGTAAAGATACGTTTCCTTCAATGTCTACATTAACCGATGGAACATTCTCCAGAATATCGATAGCCGTACCGCCCTGAGCACTTAAAAATTGTTGAGCATCTATAACCCGCTTATCAATTTTATAGCTTACAGCAGGTTTTTCTGCGGAAACGACCACATTCCCTAATTTCAGAGCGGTGGGTTTTAACATTACCGTACCAAGGTTCAAAGATTGATTGGAACTCGTAATAGCAATGTTGTTTATCGTTTTGCGCTCATACCCAATGTAGGTAAGAACGATATAATATTCTCCGACCGGTACATCAACAATACGGAAACTTCCGTCAACATCGGACATGCCACCGGTAATGATTTCCTCATTGTCTTGCATGTGCACGGCAACATTCGCAAATTCCAGAATATTGTTCGTTTTCACATCCTTAACAACACCCGAAATTGTCCCCGCAGACAATGAAATCGCAACGAATGTTAAAATGTAAAGTGATAATAATTTTTTCATCAGGTTCCTTTTCAATTTTCTTTCTTTCTTTTGACACAGAAAAGAGAAAAAAGTTAATAAAATTTTTATTAAATATTATACAGAGAAAATGGCGTTCCGCTCAATGTCTTTAAAATACTTTACTGTACCGATTTTTAGCTCCATAGTAGCATCATCATCACAGACGATCATACCACGGGGATGCAGCTGAAGCGCAGAAGCGGTCCACATATGATTGACACCCTCTTCGACTACCTTTTTCAATGCATGGGCTTTATTATATCCACTTGCCAGAATAATAACTTCATCGGCATCCATCACCGTAGCAACCCCTACAGTCAGGGCTTTTTTCGGCACCTTGTTTACATCATTATCAAAAAACCGGGAATTGGCTATAATAGTATCATATGTCAGGGATTTTATCCGGGTTTGCGAACGTAAAGAAGACCCGGGTTCATTAAAGGCAATATGTCCGTCGGATCCGATACCGCCCATGAATAAATGAATTCCGCCAAGTACCCGAATTTTTTCTTCGTATTCGCGGCATTCGGCATCCAGATCATCGGCATTTCCATTCGGGATATTTATGTTTTCTGCGGGAATATCAATATGTTGAAAAAAATGATGCCGCATAAAATAATGATAACTTTCCGGGTGATCTTCCGGAAGTCCGATATATTCGTCCATGTTAAATGTAATGACATGCTGAAATGACACTCGACCGGCCTTGTACAAAGCAATGAGTTCCCGATATACTCCCAAAGGCGATGATCCGGTTGGCAAACCCAGCACAAAAGGCTTATCTCCGGAAGGTTGAAACGCGTTAATACGTTCAGCAATATACCGTGCCGTAAAGGCACTTAATTTTTCATAATTTTCCATAATGACAATACGCATAATTTTTCCTCATTTTTCTTTTCACGCATATAACAAAAGAGCATGCAAAAATAGCACCCCGGAAGACAGGAAACAAGTATAAAGGCAGAAGACAGTAGGCAGAAAGCAGTAAGCAGAAGTCAGAAGGCAGAAGGCAGTAAAAAGATAGAAGAGACAAGGCACTGCCTTGTCTGTACTTATGATTGGAAATATAATTGTAAAAAAATCACCTGCCTGGCCTCGCCCCGAAGCCTCGGGGGAGAAGACGGAGTCAGAAGCCAGTAGACAGAAGTCAGTAATCAGAAGTCAGTAGTCAGTAGTCAGAAACCGGTAGTTAGAATATTCTTTTCTCTCTACTCCTTACTCCATACTCCTTACTGGCATATGCTACAAAACTTCTCTCATAAAAATATCGTTTCAAAAACAAAACTCCCCAATCAAGGAAGTAAGCAGAAGCCGGAAATTAGGGAATCAGCGTCCCAGAAGCGTATCCAGAGCTGCCTCGATCACTGTATCATACCCAAGTGCCATATCAGACGGTTTTAATATTGCGTATATATCGGGAGGAATGCCGTTTTCATAATTTATTCCGTCATTTGTAAGGGTGCGTGTAATGGAAAACCGGTAGGTCCAGCCGTTCGGCAGTTGTCCGCCGTTCGGCATTCCCAGCCCGCCGCCGGTCGTATCACCGACCAGAAAAATATTATCCAAAGAAAGGGTTGCGAGAGAAAACATAGACGTTGAGCTATAGGAACCCCGATCGATCAATACGGCAATGGGTTTTGTGTAGGTCAGACTCGAATCATAGGGGGAAGAATAAAGCGACATGAGATCAGAAAAATCATTATGGTCCGGGCCGGATTTTATATTGCTTGTATACAGAACAGTGTCGGAAACCGTAAGGTGAGACAACAATTGATATACATTTGATATGATCCCGCCCCCGTTTTGTCTCATATCAATAATTAATCCTTGTGTCTGTTCATAGCGATCGAGCATGTACAGAATATTATCATCACTGAAACCGCTCATAAATGAACTATAGCGAATATATCCTATCTGATTACCGGCAATAAAATCATGTGCGAACGGACCGGTCATATAATAGTCTGTTCCAAGATAATTATCTTTTATAAACCGGTAATCAATATTTTTGGGTCCAAGCAGTGTAATGTCAAACCGTGAAACATTAAATTCAGATGATAAATTGACATGTCCGTCCTTTAGCTCGTTCAGCATGCTTCCCATTACAAAAAAGAGCGAATCATCCGGCATATCGTTATAAACAGAGGAGGAATATTGGGTATAAATATTGTCCCAGTTGATTTCTTTGACATCAAAAAACGCATACTGCTCGTTAACCTTATCCCATAGATAATCAAAGGTTGATTCTGCGTCAGAGGAAATCGCGGGAGTAAAAATTATTTGTTCGCAGGAGCTTACAAATACAAGCAGTATCAGCATAAAATAAAAAATGTGTCGTTGTGGTATTTTCATATTAATTCAACTTAAAATAAAATGTAAATTGCAAGGTATGGCTTGCTGTTTCCAGCAGATAGATATCTCTGGACCCTGTTGTAAATACATCCCAGATATATTCTATTTGAATTGCATTCCCATTTTTCAAATAGCGTGTCAGACCCAGATTACTTCGCAGATGAAATCCGCCAACAAAACGGTGACCGGAAAATATATCGAAATCAGTACTTAGTCCGTTTAATACATAGGAGAACTCCGGCCGGTTATTGATCAGCAGCAAGGGAATATCCAGCTGGTATGAAAGAGCATAATTCCGTTGAGGCTTCCGGATATGGATAAATCCTATTTTCCGGGTTCGTGCCGGTCGGGTAAAAGGGTATATAACTCGCCCGCTGATATAAAAAGCATTAAAGAAATCGATATTTAGTGTTGCATTCCCGTAAGAACTATTGATTGTAACAGCAAAAGCGGATGAATAGCTTCCACCTGCCTGAAACTGCAGCATATTTAGTGAAACTATCGGGATAGTGTGAAGATAATGAGCATTGAATGTTCCGCTGATATAATTTAGTTGATAATAATTTTCCGCTATGCCGGCGGAATAAAATATATCGCCGTTTACACCCCAGCTTCGGGACGGATTTTCGGATACATACCCGGAATTAACACGAACCAATATTCCCTGATATCGCAGTGGTGAGGTGCCGATATCCCGCACAGAGGAATAACCGGTTCCAAAGCTGAGATGAAGATATTTATCAGGGAAATCAGAGGAATCAGAGACAGCCAAGGTATCTATTCCCATTGCCGGAACCATTAAGAGCCAACATAATGCAATTAAAGATATATGCTGATATTTCATAAAAAAATTTAGTTTATATATCAATGTTATGCAAGAAAAAACAATTTCTCAATTATTCGATAAATTATATCACAGCAGCCGATTGGCCGGCAACATACCCGCTTGACCAGGCAATTTGAAGATTGTATCCGCCCGTATCAGCATCAATATCTATGATCTCACCCGCAAAATACAGATTTGGAAGCACCTTGCTTTCCATGGTTGACGGATTAATCTCTTTCAGATCAATACCGCCTGAAGTAATAATAGCATCATTCCAGCCGGTATGTCCCTGTACGGTAAAGCGCATATGTTTCAGCCATTGCAAAATGCGTTTCCGTTCTGCGGCATTTACTTGATTGCAGAATTTTTCCGGATCTAAACCTGTATTTTTACACAAAGGGAGGATCATCTTGAGAGGAACAAGATTTTTCAGCATGGCTTTTAATTTTGCTTTGCCGTGGGCATCCAATTCACGCAGTAAACGGGCGTTCAGCGTAGTATCACTCAGCGCCGGTTTACAGTCTATTTCAAGTTCAACTGACTGATTATTGCTTAATGCAATTACGGCATCCCGACTCAGACTTAAAATGATCGGTCCGGATAATCCAAAATGGGTGAACAACATTTCACCAAATTCACTACGCTGTTTTTTGTTATTGACCCACAGACTTGCTTCAACATTTTTCATCGATAGTCCTTGCAATGAAGGCGCAAGGTCTCCGGATGTTTCCAAGGGAACCAGTGCGGGATGCGGTGGAATAATTTTATGACCGATCTCTGCTGCCATGCGATAACCGTCACCTGTGCTTCCTGTGGCCGGATAGGAACGTCCGCCTGTCGTAAGAATACATGATGTGCAGGAAAATTCCGCGCCCATATCCAGAGATACCCCTGTAAGCTTGTGCTCATCAGTGATAATATGCTTTACTTTGCGCTTATATTTGATCGTTACCCCATGATGTGTCACCCAGGAGACAAGAGCATCTACAACATCCATGGAACGCTCTGATTGTGGGAAAACACGCTTGCCGCGTTCCTCAATACTGGGTACATCTAACTGCCGGAAGTGACGCAAAGTATCTTTTACAAAAAAACGACTGAACATTGGTCGGCAAAATTTTGGCAGCGGATAAATATGCTTTAAATATTCCGGAATATCCGCGTTGTTCGTGATATTACAGCGTCCTTTTCCGGTAATCAGTAATTTACGACCCGCCCTTTGCATTGATTCAAGCAATAAAACAGACGCGCCTGCCTCTGCAGCAGTGCCGGCGGCTATCAATCCGGCAGCTCCACCGCCGATAACAATAACATCATAGTGTGTGTCTGACATGGGGATAATATAGAGTAAAATTAAGAATTAACAAAAAATTAATAGAGGGGAAAGAGTTGAAGAGTTGAAAAGTTGAAAAGTTGAAGAGTTGAGAAGAAAAGAATCGAAAAGACAGGAGACATAGAAATTTCCCCTCCCCGAGGCTTCGGGGAGGGGATAAAGGGGAGGTTGTTCCTCTTTTCTTGAGCCTTATCCGGTTTATCCTGCCTTGCCCGGCGTAACCTCGGCGAAGGCTGGAAAGTTGAAAAGTTGAAAAGACACCTGCCGGCCGTAGCTTTGGCGTAGTCGGGTGATCCTGTCTAAAGTCACAAAAACTTGGGGCAAGTTTTACTCTGATCGTTGTGATGATATTGTTTTTTTATAATAGAACTCTTCGCCCCATCCTGTATATCCTGTTATCCTGCTTGCCAGGCGTAGTCTTGACGAAGCCGGGTCAAAGAATTTTATCACGAAATCTTGGGTCAAATTTTTAATAATATATTACGAAAATGTTTGACAAATAGTAAAATCGTAAGTATTTTTATTACGAAAATAAGATAATTGACAATAATCGTAATAATAAGTAGTGTAAAAATGAAAAAAAATGCAAAAAAACAATTACAGAACGCAGCCTGGGAACTAATGCAAAAAAAAGGCATGAAGGCCCTTCGCGTACAGGAAATTTGTCAACTTGCGGGACTTAGCAAAATGACTTTCTATTATTATTATAAAAACAAGCATGATATTATAAGAAATGTTCTGAAAGAGTGGATCGATGAAAAACTCAGGGAAGCAAAAGATATCATGTACCAAAATACGGCTTTTAATATTCGTGTCTTAGATATGGTTCAATGGAAAACAGAATTTATTAAAAAAATGAGTCCGGCTTTTCTCCGTGAATTATATGAGAGCGAAGGAACTTACATGAATTTCCTTAAGGATATGATGGGTGAATCTCAGAAATTAATGAATGATTTCTTTGCTTTTGGTAAAGAGCATGGAGACCTAAATCCCGATGTCGATATTTCAACATTGATACAATGGATGAATATCATTTCTGATGTGACGATCGAAGGAAAATTTGATGCTTTGTTTGATAATCCTAAGAAAATGTATACACAATTAAGCAGTTTAATGCTTTATGGAATGATGGGAAATACCAAGGAAAATACAGATGCGTAAAACGCTAATTATTTTATTATTTCTTAGCATGGCACTTTGCGGACAGGCAGGTGTCCAATCCTTGGGTTTAAAAGGAACGGTAACGGCTTACGGGTCTGTATTTTCTGATTATCAATCCAGGGGGCAGTTCATTCCGGTGATTGAGGGAGATTTTCTGCCGGATACATCACGCTATATTTTTGATTTTGAATTATCCGGCGATTCCTATGTGCGCTATGATACAGTAAATCAATTTACACCCGGAATATCACCCTACCGGGCTTGGTTGCGTTTTGCTGGCAATCAATTTGAAGTGCGGGTTGGCTTACAGAAGATCACCTTTGGAAAAGCTATGCTGTTGCGTACGGAAAATTGGTTCGATACCATGGATCCCCGAGATCCACTGGGTTTGACCCAGGGTGTATGGGCAGAACGTATTCGCTATTATATACCGGGAACAAACGCAAATATCTGGCTGTGGTCAATTCAGGAAAATCTGGATAATTCCAGCTTCATTATTCCGCTTGAGAGCGATGTATTTACTTTAGTAAATCATTTTGGCGGTAGACTGGAAATGCCCATGTTAATGGGCGAAATCGGATTGAGCTTCAATACTAAAACAGGTGCTGCCGATACGGCTTCCATTACCGGTTTCATTGTTCCGGGAACAGAAATACCTGTATATACACTGAATAGCCGTCAGTATCAGGCCGGTATTGATGGAAAATGGGATAAAGACATAGGATTTTGGTTTGAAGCGGCATATATCAATGATCGTTCCGATTTTACCTTTATGGCTCCCAATTCCTACATCCTGACTGAGATGGCGATGCTGACACTCGGTATTGATTATACCCTTGGTATTGGGAACGGACTGACAATAATCTGTGAATACATGGGTGATGTGATTCGCAGTGAAGTAAATTTAGGTTCCGGAAAAACTGCTTCAGTAACAACCCTGAATATTCTTGGTCTGATGCTCAGCTATCCCATGGGTATTTTTGACAGTATGGGGTTGATGGGTATTGTAGATTTAGATAGCGGGTCTTTATACAGTTATTTGTACTGGCGAAGGCAATATGATAACCTGACCCTGCAATTATCGGGAGCATTGACAAATTTTGATGCAGATGTCAGTTTATTTCCCGGTCAAAGCGGTGGTATATCGATTGGAAATATGATACAATTTATGGCAATATATGACTTTCGGGTCAGAATATTTTAAGAACAAATCAAGGAGTAAAATATGAGTAAAGAACTTATTAACACTGAAGGTATGATTAAACGTTTTCCTATGGGAAACCGAGAATTTACTGCCCTGAATGGCATTGACCTCAAGATTGGAAAGGGTGAATTTTGCGGACTTGTCGGGCCTTCCGGTTCGGGTAAAACTACGATTCTAAACATCGTTGGCACACTGGATATTCCAAGTGAAGGAACAGTCAAGGTACTAGGTAATGATGTCGGTACCCTAACCGCTAAAATGGCTGCAAAACTAAGAAATAAACATATCGGATTCATTTTTCAAACCTATAACCTTTTACCGGTTTATACCGTGTATGAAAATGTAGAATTACCGCTTTTATTACTTGGTTATGATAAAGCAAAACGTGAAAAAATGATCATGGATGCTTTGGAATGGGTTGATCTGGTAGACAAGCGTGATTCACGACCTTCTCAGTTATCCGGCGGGGAATCTCAACGCGTTGCGGTTGCACGCGCCATGGTTAAACGTCCGGAGATCGTTCTTGCGGATGAACCGACTGCGAACCTCGATTCAAAGAATTCATTCAATATTCTTTCGATGATGGAAAATCTCAATAAGGAATTAAAAACAACCTTCTTATTTGCAACCCATGATGAAAAAGTGATGAAATATCTCAGACGCAAGATCTCACTTGTTGATGGTAAAATAGCCAAGGATGAACGCATTAAATAAGGTGACCTTATGTTAACAATAAAATTAGCATTTAAGAATCTCATTAGTGCCGGAAGACGAGCATGGTTGAATATCATTGTTCTGTCAATCGTTTATGTCATGATCATTTTCATGGTTGGTATGATGAAGGGTGTTTTTGGGAAAATGGAGCATGAGACTCAGGTTACTGAATTTGCCAATGGACAATTTTGGAGTGAGAATTATGATCCGCAGGATCCTGTCAATATCCGGGATTATCACCAATCCTATTCAGATGTAAAAGCATACCTTAGTCCGGATAAAGCTTGTCCAATTCTCATAACTCCCACTACGATCTATGCTGATGGACGTTCGAGTGTCGCTTTACTGAAAGGTATTATTCCGGAACAATCGGTCATGGAAATGGAAACAGAAAAACTCCTGATCAAAAGCGATTTTATTTCAGTTATGATTGGTAAACAAATGGCAAAATCAGCAAAATTGGAACTTGGCAATATTATTACTCTTCAGGTTCGTGATAAAAATGGAGTATTTGATGCTGTTGATGCGGAGATTGTTCATGTAATGCAGCATAATATTCAAAGTGTGGATGCAGGCATGATCTGGATGTCTTTGGATGATCTTCAATCTCTATTGAATCTTAAAAATGAAGCTACATACATAACAATTTCAAAGGAATTCGATCAAAAAATGTCCGGATGGGAATTTAAGGATCTGGATTTTTTATTGGCAGATATCAAGTTGCTTTCCTTTCAGAAACAAACCGGTGCTGCAATTATGAATATCATCATGCTGACATTGGCCGCATTGGCGATTTTTGATACGCAGATGCTGGCGATCTTCCGCCGAAAAAAAGAGATCGGTACACTGATAGCACTCGGCATGACTCAGAAGCATGTAAAAATGTTGTTCACGATAGAAGGGCTATACTATGCGATATTGGGAATCATAATGGGATTGATCTATGGAATTCCACTACTTTGGATCACAAGTGTGAAAGGAATTAATTACGGGAGTTTTGCGGAAGATTTTGGAATGAATATGGGTAGTATTGTCTATCCTGAATTTTCTTTTCAATTGTTCCTGAGCTCAACATTGATCGTCGCTTTGGTCATCATGGTGGTCTCCTACCTTCCGGCACGAAGTATTTCCAAACTAAATCCAACTCAAGTCTTGAAAGGAAAATAAATTGATCTTACGTTTAGCAATAAAAAATCTCTTACACAACGGTCTGAAAACCTGGTTAAATATTTCGGTTCTTACCATAGTGTTTATCATGATTCTATGTTTACAGGGGTTTTATACCGGGATGTTTAATCAAATTGAACATAATTTGATAGAATATGAAGTAGCCGGCGGACAATATTGGTATGAAGATTATGATCCGCATAATCCCTTGAGTATTGATGACAGTTATGCAAAGATCGATGCTTTTGGATCAGCGATCAATAAGAAACATGCTGTCCCTATTTTGTTTCGCAGCGGTGCGATGTACACGGATAACGGTATGAGAGGTATCCTGATAAAAGGGATTGATCGTAAGCAAACACTGCTTAATGTTCCCACATCGATCCTGCATGAAAATACCGGTATCATGTCGGCTTATATTGGCAAGATCACGGCAAAACAGGCCGATCTTCATAAAGGAGATGTGGTCATGATCCGCTTTCGGGATCGTCACGGGGTGAACAATGCCGTTGAGGTATCGATCGATTCGATCATGAATGTGCCTTTGCAATCCATTGATGTCGGACAGATATGGGTTGACCTGGAGCACCTGCAAGAATTGTGCGAAATGAATGGACAGGCAAGCATGTTAGTCGTAGATGATCCCTTGGATAAGGAGATCAAGAATTGGGAATATCAGGGTATGGATGTGATGTTCGCAGATCTAACGGCTTGGAAAGTCCAGGAAATGAGCGGCGCTTATATGATGCTTGGGATATTTCTTGGATTGGCGATGCTTGCCATTTTCGATACTCAGATCCTCTCGATCTTCAGACGAAAGAAAGAAATTGGTACGCTGGTTGCAGTTGGGATGCGCCAACAGCAAGTTGTCTGGCTATTTATACTGGAAGGGATGCTATTGGGTATATCTTCCATTCTTGCCGGCTCGGCAGTTGGGATCCCACTTTTGTTGTTCTTTCAAAAGAACGGCATTGTTTTGGGTAATACCATAGAAGACCTTAACATGAATATTACGAATATTATTTATCCTGAATGCTCCTGGGATTTGATACTCAAGGTCTCGATCGCCGTATTGCTTATCGTTGTTGTAGTTAGTTTTTTTGCGGCTAAACGAATCGCAAAAATGAATATTGTTCAAATATTAAAGGGAAAGTAAAATTCCCGCCTGTTTACAAAGATATACGACTGAAAGGAGTATATATGTTTAAATTTTTAGTTAAGGGCCTGTTTCGTGATTCTTCGCGCTCACGCTTTCCGGTCATTATTGTCTCCATAGGAATATTCCTTGTAGTTTTTCTGCAAGCTTTCATGATGGGAATGGTTAAAGATATGATCAATATCACTGCAAAAATGGACAGTGGGCATTTTAAGGTCATGACCCGGGCTTATGAAGAACTGTCATCTGTTGTTCCGAATGATCTTGCGATCATGGATGTGGATGTTTTATTGGAAGACCTGAGGGAAGAATATCCTGATATTACCTGGACTCCTCGTATCCGTTTTGGTGGACTTATAGATATTCCCGATGAGAATGGTGAAACCCGCGTTCAGGCACCGATTGCAGGACTGGGTGTTGATCTTTTGACGCCCGGCAGCATAGAACTGAATAATTTTAACTTTTCGGATACCTCAGTACTCGAAGGTAGAATGCCGCAGGAACCCAATGAGATCCTCTTGAGTGCAAAATTTGCAGAACAAGCCGGTGTGAAGGTCGGAGATCAGGCAACACTGGTTGGTGCCACCATGTACGGTTCAATGGCTATTCATAATTTCACGGTTTGCGGGCTTGTTAAATTTGGTATTTCAGTTATGGACAAAGGTGCACTCATCGTGGATATCGAAGGCGCCCGTCAAGCATTGGATATGGACAATTGCGCCGGTGAAATTCTTGGTTTCTATGAAGATATGAATTACGGTGATCGCAGAGAAGAGTCAGATAAATTGAGAGAGGCTTATAATGCAAAATACTCCGATGAGAATGATGAATTTTCACCCGTTATGCTGAATTTTATGGATCAAAATGAAATGCGTTCATTGATGGTAACGATGGATAGTGCCATTTATGGTATGCTATTTCTTTTTATGCTCGTGATGTTTATTGTTCTTTGGAATGCCGGTTTATTGAATAGTATTCGTCGTTATTCTGAAGTCGGATTGCGTTTGGCGATTGGCGAAGGGAAACGGCATTTGATCAATAGTATGTTACTTGAATCTCTGGTTGTCGGATTTGTCGGTTCTATTATTGGCACATTATTAGGCTTGGCTTTGTCCTGGTATTTCCAAAAATACGGACTGGATGTCGGATACGCTATGGAAAATTCGTCGATCATGTTTGCCAATGTTTTCCGGGCAAAGATCACAGGTCAAACCTTTTACATCGGCTTTATTCCCGGTATGACGGCGACTTTCCTCGGTACACTGATGGCCAGCCGGGGAATTAAAAAACGTCAAACCGCTCAATTATTTAAAGAATTGGAAGTGTAAATATGAAAAAGAATATTACAAAAATATTTATTTTAATGCTATGTGGTATTGGTCTTATATTTGCCGCCTTTCCCGATGCTAACATGTTAATTGGTAAAATGGATCAGAACATGGCAAGTGAAAGTCAGAAAATTATCAGTAAAATGGTCATTAAAACCAAACGGATCACCCGCACTATTAAAACCATCACCTATACACAGGGAGAAGACCTGTCATTTACTGAATATCTTGCTCCCGCACGGGAAGCCGGCATTAAAATGCTCAAGATAAAGGATGATCTTTGGACCTATGATCCGGATGCAGACCGGACTATTACCATCTCGGGACATATGCTTCGTCAATCGATTAACGGATCAGATTTATCGTATGAAGATATGATGGAAGATGAGACACTTCAGGATTCCTATCATGCTGTTACTGTTGGCGAGGAACTCTTTTCAGATCGTAATTGCTGGGTACTGAAATTAACCGCAAAAACAGATGATATTGCTTATCCCAAGCGGAAATTATGGCTGGATAAAGAGCGGTATCTTCCCTTAAAAGGTGAATACTATGCCAAAAGTGGAAAATTGCTCAAACGTATGGAAATTCGTTCTGTCATGAAAGTCGGAGAACGCTATTATCCAGCCGAAATGTTTTACAAAGATGTATTGAATAAAAAAAGTGAAGGTACCTCATTTATTATCGAGAGTATTGAATTCGATGTGGATATTCCGAAATACATGTTTACGAAAGCAGCATTGAAGAAGTAAGCAGTAAAAAGTAGGCAGTAAACAGTAAACAGTAAACCGTGAACTGTAAACAGCCTGTCCACCATATCCGCCAGTTGGCGGAGTAGGTGGATAAGCAGTAAACGTTATTAAAAAATATGAATTATAACCCGTTGTGTGAAACAGATTAAAAAATGGGAATCGCATGCTGTCAATAGTTTTTTTGATGTCATTTCGAACAGTCTTCGTCCCGAATGGTCGGGACTACGCCTGTCAGGCCGGAGCGCAAAACCACCCCTCGCG
>JAUXEL010000098.1 GCA_030620575.1 Fidelibacterota bacterium | reverse complement strand
TACTACTACCCCATTTCAGGAAACAACCTACTATTACCTCAAAAGTACTGTTACCTATACTAGTTACGGTTGGATTGGTGGTAAGTTAATCCTTGATCTAAAAGTATTTCTGGAAGGCGGTCTGTAATTTTATAAAAATTCTCTCTCTCTCATTGCAAAAGCTTGCTTCTCAGCAAGCTTTTGTGCTTTAGTAAATAAAATAGAAAATAAAAATACCGTAAATACAGATAAACAATTATTTTGGAATAATACAAAGGGCGCTTCTATTTATATGTTTTTATTGCACTTGCAATAGGGGCAGTGTATCTTTCTAACAGCGATCTTTTGCATTGCATACAAAAAATAAACAAAAAATAAACAAAATATTAACAAATGCTTGACAATGATAAAATAAATTGATAAGATACTTGGACGTTTTGAGAGAGAAATATGAGATATTTTGAGAGAGGAACAAGAAAATAAAATGAAACATAAAACCATAACCCGGCTTATCGCAATATTATTATCAATGTTTGGTTTAGTATTTGCCGTTATTAATTATAATGGCGATGATTATACCGAAAAACTGATGTCCTTAACCCAGAGTGGTATAGGAACATATCGTTTTGTTGTCATGGGTACCGGACTTACTGTTTCGGCCGGTGGTAATAGAGATATAACTACTTTCACCATCAACGGGACAGATTATAAAAGCAGCAGTAACAGCGCGGTAACGGCATCTGGAGATGACAGATATTATATTGTTTATATTGGTAAGAAAAGCGCTGGAACATTTACATTGAATGGTACAAATGACTGGACAACACAGACGAATACTACGATCAGTCTCCCCTTTACCCAAAGCGGTTCCGGCAGCAATTTCTATGTAACAGATGCTAAAGTTGATTCCATTGTATCGGCCAATGTTGATAATATTCTTATTATTAATAACGCGGATTATACAAATCAAACAGTAACAACATTACCTGCGCGCATTAACGGTAATTATTATATTTATTACGGTGCAACAGCAGGTACTGCCAGTCTTAAGGTAACGCCTTACACCCCCATTCTGGATATTAAGATATTTTTCGAGGGCGGCCTGTAATTTTATAAAAAATCTCTCTCTCTCATTGCAAAAGCTTGCCTCTCAGCAGGCTTTTGTGCTTTAGGGAAAAAGAAGCAAGCAGTAAAAAGATAGAAGAGACAAGGCACTGCCTTGTCTGAAGCACTGCCTTGTCTGTGCTTATGATTGGAAATATAATTGTAAAAAAACTATCGGCTTGGTCAGCCGTAGCTTTGACGCAGACTGAAAGACGACGGATCAAAAGTCAAGCATAGATATGTGATATTTTCCTTAACTTCTAACTTCCAACTCCTGCCTCCGTCTTCGCCCTATTAGTTTATTTGTTCGTGAGTTTCACATATTTTAACGATATTAATGACTCTTCCCTATAAACCAAATGGCTACGCCGGACAAGTACTGACTTCTCGCTACTGACTCCTGGCTACTGATTTCTGGCTACTGACCACTGACTTCTTATTCAATTTCCCCCGCTTTTTTCAATGCTATGCGGGTAAGAATAGGACCGATGATCTCAAAGAATAAACAGGTAGCGGTGACAGTGGTAATCACAGCGGTAGCAATGACATCCCCGGTAGTTTGACCGCTTGCCAGGGTTCTCCCCAGTCCGCTGAATTCATGTTTTACAATTAGAGAAAGACCAATCGCGACACCTGCCTGAGAGAGAATCCCGAGTCCAACCCAGTTCCTGATCTTTTTGTCCACATGACCAAACAGCGCCCCCAGGCGTGAACCGAAAATTAGTCCTGCGGAACGCGCAAGGATATATAATAGTCCAAAAAGTCCTAATGATGCCAATGCATCAATATGTAAATTAGCACCTGCTAAAGTAAAAAACAGGAGAAACAGCAAAGGCATAAAAGACGGCAGTCGATCACGAATTTTTTGTATCAGATCATAGGATTGTGTATTTACCACAACCAGCCCGATGACCATATTAGTCAGGATCAAAGATAAATGGAGTTGTGTACTTAATCCGATAGCGATAAATGTTATACCGATCAGTAAGATAGACACATCCCCGGCATTTTTTAAACGTTTTGCCAGCAGAGAAAAGAAAAAAGCAAGAACAGCCCCGACAGAGATACTTAATAAAACCTCTTTCAGCGGTGTCCACATCATGCCAATGAAATTCAGGTCTGCTGTTCCGGTCTGCTGTTGCAGCATACTTTTGGCAATGGCTGCAGCAAATCCGAAAATAATAATAGCCAGTCCGTCATCAAATCCCACTACGGCGTACAAGGCCTTTGTAAGCGACCCCTTTGCCTTATATTCCTGTATTACCGCAACGGTACCGGCAGGTGCGCTTGCCGGTGCGATGGCGCCAAAAACAAGTGATAGAGGCATATTTTTCGTAAAGAGGTACAGCACTCCTGTCACCAAAATAAAAGCGCCGAAGGATTCCGCAAAAATAACCCAGACAATACCGTTCCCCAGTTTTTTTAATGAAGAAAATTTGAGTTCCAGTCCGATACTCAGTGCTACAAACCCAAGGGCAATTTCGGTAATAAAACCCAATTGTTCCTGTTGGACTTTTCCCAATATATTCAGCAAAGAAGGACCAAGAAGCACCCCGAGAAACATAAATCCGATCAATGAGGGAAGTTTAATATATTTCACCGTTTTGCCAAAATAAAATGCAGCAATAATGATGCTACCAATGATAAGGATAACCGGTAAATGCTGTAATGAATCTAAAAGTATTTTCATGAATGATTGTCCTCTATATGTCGATTCCACCGTTATAGTAGCTTAAAGCATGTGTTGTGATCAATACCTTCGAACTGCAGTTGAGTTCTTTGGTTATGCTATTGATCTTGCGAATGCTTTCATTGATATACACCGTATTGATAACTGCAATAATTACGCGGTGAAATCCCTTTTCCTGCTCATTCATAAAATGAGAAAAGAGAGGTAAGGCATATAGATATTTGCTCACATTATTGCCTTCCAGGATGGAAATATTACTGTCTTCTATTTCGTTAAAGAGCTCAAGAATTTTATCGAAGGCTCCTACATCCTGAATATGTACGGTAACCTGTGCGTATTTTTGAGGTAGTTCACCGGAAATATCCCAAGTCCCGAATTGAGTGAATGTGTCGAAAAATGTTTTCACACTATGTTGCTCAAGCAATGCCGTTACATTGGGAAATATCCTGATCACCTTTGATATTTCGGAAAGAATACGGATATGTTCATTACGGTGTTTTGTCGGTGCAATGATATACATAAACAATTTAACCGGCTTGCCGTCACGCGCTTTAAAATCGATACCCTTTTTTGATATCAGTACACCGATAACAAAACGATCAATATTATCCAGTGTACAGTGGGGAATAGCAATTCCGTCTCCGAACCCTGTGGAACCGATGGTTTCGCGTTCCATCAATTTTTTGTGTAAATGTTCCGGATCAATATTTTTGAGTGTCTCGGTTACAACTGCGGCTTTGGAAATATCCATCAACACATCCGGTTTTGTTCCGGCGTCGGTATACAGTGCCTTCGCCTCAAGATTAAAGTAATGTTCTAATTTCATGAT
The DNA here is from genome assembly GCA_030620575.1 of Fidelibacterota bacterium. Taxonomy (GTDB): domain Bacteria; phylum Fidelibacterota; class Fidelibacteria; order Fidelibacterales; family Fidelibacteraceae; genus M50B103. Next base: position 2,774 of record JAUXEL010000098.1, on the reverse strand, counting down.
TATCTCACTTTATTTAATAAAGAAATCCCGTACTTCTTTTTCGTTTTCACATTGCAGAAGAGCATTAACTGCTTTTTCAGAATAGAGTTTTTTCCCAATTTCCGACAGCAGTTGAATATGTGGCTCAGCGATTTTTTTAGGTGAAACGACAAGGATAAATACTTTGGAAAGCTTGCCATCCAGCGATTGGAAATCTGTGCCTTCCGCTTTCAGTCCAATAGCCATGGTCATTTTTTTCACCATGTCGGTTTTTCCATGTGGCAGAGCAACACCGTGCTGCATGCCGGTACTCATAGCTTCTTCACGCTCCAGAATGGCCTCCAGGGTCTTATCGCGGTCGATCAAAAGATGATTTTCGTCTAATTTATCTACCAGTTGTCGAATGATATTTTCTTTTTTATTCACATTAATATGCATAATGATACAATTCGGATTTAAAATCTTATCCAATGGTAAACGTGTTTTCCCTTTTGTTGGAATTGCATCTTTTCTCAGTTCCTTTTTCAGTTCCTCGGGTTTTGCCAGAAATTTCAATTTTTCAATGGTCTGATGCAAGTCCAGGAGCGTTTCATACATAATATTTTTAATATAGGAAATATCATCTTTCTGCGTAGAAAAGGAGATGGTTTTGTCGAAAAAATGAAAAGACAGGAAAGTGTCCTGGCGGCGGATATGGTATATATGATTTTCGCCTTCAATTAAATTAATAAAAAATCCTTCTTCCTGAAAATAGCGAACCAGCTTTGTAGCGACCAGATCCGTAATTTCCAAAGAGGGGAAAGTATAATCGGTCTGAATATTTTCATCCAGCATCATGCCCTTTTTTACTCCGGATTTCTTTTTACGTATAAGGAAATCAAGTTGAACGGGAGCCACCGTAGTGGTGATCAAAATCATTAGAATAGCAACACCGGTCAATTCATCAGTGAGAATACCGTAGGACAGACCGATACCGATGATGATCAGTGCCACTTCGCCGCGGGGAACCATACCCACGCCAATACGGGTCGCACCAAGGGTGTTAAATTTAAAAAAGCGTGCAGGAACACCGCAACCAAGCATTTTTGCAAAATAAACTGAAAATGTATATACCAGTCCGAAAATAACGATAGTCCAGTTATTAAATATCCGGAAATCCACAAACATTCCGGAAACACAGAAAAAGATCGGGACGAAAAATTCATAAATATTATGCAGGCTTTCCTGGATGACGTAACTTAAGTCGGTTTTTGAAAGAGAAAGTCCCATAACATATGCGCCAATGATCATGGCAAGTCCGGCTGACTCAAAGATACCTGCCAACAGTAATGCCAGTCCAAAGGACATAATCCCTACTGAGCTCTGCTGTTTAAAGGTTTTTAAATAGCGGCTGATGTAGCGTGCAAATAAAAGTCCAAGCGCAGTAAATCCCAGCCATACACCCAGTGCTTTCAGTGAGATACGCCCGATATATGTCCAGTCCATACTACCTTGCTGCCCAAGGGAAATACCTATAACGATTGCCAGCATAATAATACCTAAAACATCATCGACAACAGCAGAGCCGAGAATAGTGACTCCCTCGGGTGAGCTGATTTGCTTTCGGTTGGATAAAATACGTGCGGTTATGCCTACAGATGTAGCAGTGCTGATTACACCGAGAAACAGCGCCTGCGGGTGCATAAAGGGGATATCCATAAACAGACTGGCTATTCCGGCACCGACCGCGAAAGATACCATTACACCCATTCCGCCAATAACGATACTTGGAAATGAAAAACGTAAAAAAAGGTCAATATCGGTTTCAAGACCCACCATAAAGAGCAATAGAATAGACGCAATAATCGAAAATCCGTATAATTCGGGGGAGACCGGAAGGGTTGCTTCCGGATGTGCCATAAGGAAATCACCAAAGAGACCATGAGAAAATCCGGGGAAGGGGATTTTTCCCAATAAATACGGACCGATAATAATTCCTGCAAACAGTTCCCCGATCACGACAGGCAGGTTAAGACGTTTGAAGAGCTTACCCATATATTTTGCGGCAAAAAGAATGACGGCCAGCTGAAATACCAACAGCAGCATCTTATGTACCATATTTTCGTCTGTGGCTGCATGTCCCTGCAGGGGGAGAAGTAAAAGAACAGAGATAGCAATAAACATATTTCGCTTTTTCATGAGGATGATTTCACCTCCAGCTGCATCATGCCGATCTCAATTACCTGATGGATGATATAGAATCCGATGAATGAAAATATAAAAGGCAGAATATCTACAACTTTTGTCAAAATTAAGATCAGGATAATTGACAACATTGTAAAAAAGCGGATAAGTGTCCAAATATAAAGGGTTTTCATCGTTTTTTTATAGGCTCTATTCCCCTGTTTCTTTTTTGAAACGATATATGCGATAATAGCATTGCATAAGCTGAGAACAGCGGAAATAATATTTTCCGGGATATTGGCAGCATTATTAAGCCAAATCAAAGCAGTTAACAAAAAAACAGTAGCCAGCACAATAAAAACATAAAAACGCGACTTGATCCAGAGCAAAAATAATGGATGATGTAAATGTTTTATATTGTTTTCCATAATACCACCTTACCGGGATGAAGGTAATGAAAAAAAAGTGAAATGTAAACGGAAGAAGTGGGAAAAGAGTTGAAAAGTTGAAGGTTGAAAAGTTGAAGGTTGATCCGTCTTCGTACCCCGAAGTATCGAGGCACTACGCCGGACAAGAAAGACCTTCCGGCTTGAGTTCGAACGTAGAGAGGACATGCCGGATGGTCGAAAAAC
>JAUXEL010000113.1 GCA_030620575.1 Fidelibacterota bacterium | reverse complement strand
CGGGCAATGTCATATCCGGGAATATCAATATTATCTACATCTACATCGGCAACATCAAATATTGTATTGGCGTCACGACCCAGTAAAACATTCATCAAACGAAGATAGCTAATGTATGACTGTTTTTGTATCAGCAATTGTGATTCGAAATCTCCTTTTTGTACTTCTGATTTGAGCACATCTGATTCTGTAATGATCTTAAGTTTATACATAGATCGGGTTCTTTTCAGATTTTCTTCCGCGACTGCAATATTCTCTTTATAAACCTGAATAAGTGTTTTGGTACTCAGAATTCTAAAGTATAGGGTGCTAACCTGAGTAACAATATCATTTTGAGTACTAATGGTAGCTGCTCGGTTTGCCTCACTTGTAATCTTTGCTGATTTTATACCGGAGTACAATCCCGGGCGATAAAGGGTCAAGCCGGCATTTACGCCCATACTGGTATTTAAATCCCAACTGTCCTGATTTGAAGAACCAAGCCCGGATGACACCGATACACTTGGCATGATCGCACTAAAGGATTGTTTTACTTTTGATTTCCCGATTTCAGAGGACAATTGTCTCTGCCGGATCGTCGGGTTGTTTGTTTGTGCTATATCAATACACTGTTCCAGGGTAAGTGTTTCTGCAGATAATAGTGTTCCCAGAAACATTGATATACATAATAATGTTGGTTTGATTTTCATTGTCACCTCTCGGACGTTATTTTTTTAATTATAATTCGATGTCTTCACTCTCAATTTTCTTAATTTTGCCAAAACCTGCTTTATCGAAATTTACCGTATGGGCATCTCCTTTGTATTTAACGGTACCCAAACCGGCGATTTCAACATTAATGCTTTCTCTGGAATATACCTCTGCATTGCACACCCCGGCAATTTCAATTGTGACATTATCAGAGATAAATTCATACGCTTCGATAGTTCCCGCACCGGCACATTCAAGATTAAAATTTGCAGATGATCCGCGCAGTTTCAAACTTGCCGCTCCGGCAATTTCGGCATTGAAATCTTCCAGGATCAAATCCGCGTCAAAACTTAGTGCACCGGCAACTTCAAAATTCAATTCTTTGCCTGTAAGCGTTTGTGCTGTTTTAATTTCACATTCACCGATAACTTGGATTTTATTTATATCAGAGATTGATAAATGCACGTTCAAAACTTTTTCATTATTTGGCCATTTAATGCGACTTCCGCTCAATATGGCATTTGATGATATATTATTAAAATCGGTTTCAATATTGAAGTGTGTGTTAGAACTTGTATCTTGAAGATAAAGAATTAAGACATCATCAAAAACCTCTACATTAAATATATCCATTAAGCTCTCATAGGTTTCAATATCAGCACTGCTTCCACCGTTCTGGTCAAGCACAATATTTACGGGACCGGCAATAACCACTTCGTTAAAAGAATCTAAACTAATAGTTCGCGTAACAACATTCCCGGTAACGACCAGCCGCTGAACTCTATTTGTATCAATGTTGCAACTAAATAATAGTACAGCCATTAATAGGGGAAATAGTATTTTTTTCATTTTTGTCACCTTCCTGAATTTATGTTTTGTTATTTGCTTTTAATGGACGAAACACCGGATACATCAAATGATGTTTGTTGCGGACTACCGGTATAATAGATGGATGATGCACCGGAACTTGACGCTGTAAGTGATTTTGTAACATACAGTCGACAATCACTGCTTCCGGAAGCGTCAATAACTATCGTTTCGGCTTTCAAATCTCTTGCTTTCAAGTTGGAGGATCCGCTTAAATCCGCTTTTAAAAACTTGCTATTACCTTCGACAATAAAATCAGAAGATCCGGAGGCATTGATTTTCAGGCTTTCTGTGGATACTTCTAAATCAAAATCAGATGCGCCAGAGGCAATTATTTCAACTTCATTTGCTTCAATCGATACGTCGGCATCACTGGCGCCGCTGGCATTGATATAAATAGTTTCTACTTTAAACTCACCATTTTTTATATCACTGGCACCGGAGGTGTTGATTTTGATGTTCTTTCCCGTAATCGCCTTCAAATCAAGATCGCTGGCACCGCTGGCATCAATTCTTAAGTCATCCACATGAAAATCGGTTTGCATATATAAGTCGCAGGCACCCGATAATTTGAGTTTTTCAATATCTCTGACCGTTATATAAAGTTTCAATATCCTGTCACGTGTCAACCAGTTAATACGATTAACTTTGCGATCTAATGCAATAACTAAACCATCACTTGTTTGTTTTACATCAACATACGGCATAATGCTTCCGTAGGTTTCAATAACAAGTTTCTCTTCATTACCCTGACTCAGGTACACATCAAATTGTGTGCGGACCGTAAGATCGGTAAACGGATTTACTTGTACGTTTTTCATTTGAATGGGTCCGGTAGCCGTCAGTTTCATGGCGAAACCCATGCCGGCCAGCATAAGGGAAAGAAAAATAACAATTAATTTGTTCTGTTTCATGGTGTTCTCCTACATTTCTGTTCTTTTGTATTGATAAATAAATGTTGCGCTTACATAACATGCTCCGGCGAATAAGATACCTAACAGCAGGTGATAGTCGATCAGTGCCTCTTTAAGGCTTAAATATTCGTGGTGCATACCTACATTGCCTGTCATTGCGGCTAAATTGGCAAAAATATTCGGCAGTGAGATCGTATTGCGGAACAGTTCTTCAATGATATAAAATACCAGTTCAATAATTCCCAACAGGGCTGTACCTTTTATGAAGGCATTGTTATTAAATACCGAAGAAAAGAAGTAATACAAACTTCCAAAGACCAAACATACTTTTAAATATGTAATGACGCCCAGTATCATTCCGTACAGAGCAGACCCCGGGTAAAATCCGCCTATCGTCCAGGCGGAGGCAATGGCCATAATAATGGCGACGACAAAACCGACAATAAACAACAGAACTACACCGGCATATACGTGCATGAAGTATTTTGCGGCGCTGCAAGTCCAAATATTTATAGGCTGGCAGCGGTAAAATAATTCACAATCAAGTTCTTTTTCCCTGGATAAACTGTTCTGAGCATTCATTAGCATAAAAAGCGCAAAGACAAACGCAATAAATGTCATAGCGCCATACATGCCGATCTTCACACCATCCTGAATGTCTTCATAATCAAAAGCCATATTAAAAAATCCAACCTGTATTTCATCCCAATTAGCAATCATGGCTACGATAGCAATGATCAGCACCAACAGGGTGATACCGGCAACTATCCAGACCGGTAACCAATATGTCGACTTGCGTTTCAGGTATTCCGTTTTAATTAATGTTATAAAATGTGACATAATATTCTTCCTATTTATTTTTCCTGGGTTACGGCTACAAAAATTTCTGAGAGGTTGGGCATTGTCACGACAGCTTCCGGCAGTGCGGCTTTACCTTCTACCAAAGCGCGCACGTGACCTAATGTTTTTGTGATTACCTTGGGGCTATATTGCATCAGAGAATCTTCTTCGTTTTGCGGTACTTCATATATGTGCCATCTGTTCTTCAGACTATCAACCGATTCATTTAGAATAATACGCCCTTCATCAATGAAAATAACGTCCTGTAGGATATTTTCAATTTCCGCAACCTGATGTGTTGAAATAATAATCGTTTTATTTTCATCATAAAATTCGCCAAGAAGCAGGTCGTAAAATTCTTTCCGAAAGACAATATCCAGTCCCAGTGTTGGTTCATCAAGAATGAGAATGTCAACATCTTTCGATAAGGTTAGTAAAAGATACAGTTTCGTTTTCATTCCTTTGGACAAATTGCCAATCTTCTGGTCGCCCGGCAAGTCACTTTTAATAAACAGCCGTTTCGCTTTGTCGGCATTCCAAGAATCGTTTACCTCTGCACTAAAATTAATGATCTGTTCGACCGTCAGGCGAGGATCTAATCCGCTTACATCCGGAATAAATGCGACCTTTTTGTATAGTTCCTGTTTCCATTCGGTGATGGATTTATTAAACATTGCGATATCACCTTCATAACGCAGCAAGCCCAGCATACATTTCATTAATGTTGATTTTCCGGCACCGTTTTTACCCAAAAGTCCAACAATGCGCCCTTTGGGAATATTTAAATTTACATCCTTTAGCGCCTGAACGGTTTTATAATTTTTCGAGAGATTGTTGACTGTAATATAATGTTCCATGAAATTTCCTTCGTTAATTAGAGGTAACACGTTGTTGGCATTTCTGCCAGTTCAATTATTTCATCTTCGATCTTTTTTCTCTTTTCTGCGCGTCCCCCGTTTAACGCACATAAACATATTTTTACTTTCAGGTTGTCCTTGTGCTGGTGACAAGCTTGTGATAACATGGGTTGAAGGCATGCTGATCGAAACGATAATTTGAATCCTGACAATCCAATTTTATCCTGGATCATCTGGCGGGTTTCAAGACCCGTGTCAACATCACATGGACAAACAACATAAAGATCAAGTGCTGTCTCTTGAGACTTTGTCTGCCAAACATGCTTGTTTAAATATTTTTGTTTTTTTGTTGACATCGTGTTGTTACCGTTTTGATTATCCTTCAATTGATCGTTGCTTATTGTACCGCTTTGATTATACGGATGGACATACTTTGCAGGCGGATCCTTGACTGTGAATGTCTACTGAGTAATGTGCTTTTACTAAACATGGTATTTCTCCTCTTAAAATTGTTCTTATTTATTATAGGTTTTCGTTATTAATTCGATCAGTTCACTACTGCCGATATTTAACATCTTTGCCTGCTTGACCATATCCGGAACAACAACATCTTCAAAATGAATAACTCCGGATTCTTTTAAGGCTTCCTGAGCAGGGATCGTGACGAAGTACCCTCTTCCCCGGCGCTTTTCTAAAAGACCTTCACTTACAAGAAGCTGTGTTGCGTTTAAAATGGTCTGAGGATTGAGCCGGTACTCTGCAGATAGCTGCCGCACCGAGGGAATGAATTCTTCGCTTTTCAGAGCGCCGGACATAATGGACTCTCTGATCATATCAGCGAGTTGGAGGTATATTGGTTTTGTGCTGTCGAAGTTGGTACTCATATTACTGCTCTCTTTGTTTCAATTCATCTGCCGGTATTCCGGTGTTCTACAAGAGTATAACACCAATACAGCAATAAAGCAAGCATTTTTTTAAAATAAATTAAAATATATTATTTATAATGGCTGTATCTATTTGTTTTTTATTCGGTTATCTCGACAACAAAAAAATAAAAAATTGGTCTTTTTTTATCGGAACGGTATTACAGGTAAACTAAATTATAATAATTTCACCCATTGTGTGAAACACAAATTCAAGTCGCAAATTATCAAAAATACCATAAATAATGTCATCTCGACTAAGTCCGCCGAAATAGAATGAAGGCGGACGCATGGAGAGATCTCAAAATAATCAAATTAATTTAAAAATTGTTCTTTTCTTTAATTTCCGTAAAATAATTTG
>JAUXEL010000174.1 GCA_030620575.1 Fidelibacterota bacterium | reverse complement strand
GTTAATTATCATACTCGGCATATTTTATCTAATGTTTTCCCGTGCAATAAATATCCCGGAAGAAGACGATACGAATTACCCTGCATTTGGCGGCGGTGACACACTGGATATTATGACCTGGAATCTGCACCTTTTTCCCTCAAATGGGGTCAACAGTATTGATTATCTTGAGGAAGCAATAACTGCAATGCAACCGGATATCATCGCGCTACAGGAAGTTAGCTCGGAAAGTTCACTGCAGCAGCTGGCACAACGACTGCAAAACTACGATTATGTCATGGGTATCGGTGGAAGTAGCTGGAGATTGGCTTATTTATACAACCATAATTTTATCACTCCCGACACTGCTGTATATGAAATTTACAGCAATGATTCCCGCCCTTTCCCCCGCCCCCCTTTTGTATTGGAAACTTATTGGCAGGGAGAAAAGATCATTGTTATTAATAACCATTTTAAAGCCGGCGGAAACGGGGTAATAGATCTAAGTGATTCCTGGGATGAAGAAACACGGAGGGTGGACGCGATTCAACTATTGGATGATTATATTCAATCACATTTTGAGAATGAAAATGTTATCGTATTGGGTGATTTGAACGACGAATTAAGCGATTCCGAAGATCGAAATGTATTTCAGTTATGGATTGATGACTCATTGTCGTATCTTTTCACCGATATTGCTATTGCTGAAGGAAATAATTTAAACTGGTCCTACCCCTCCTGGCCATCACATCTGGACCATATTTCAATCAGTAATGAACTGTTTGACAATCATGTTGACACACGGACAGTGTTATACGACACCTATCTTGAAGGCCGATGGACTGAATATGAAGAATATATTTCCGATCATCGTCCCGTATCGATCACTTTGATCATAGAAGGAGATTAAATATGCTGCATCGTCAGGAATTAGCGGAGTACCTTCAACAACTCTTCCGTTATGAGGATTATGAAGATCATTGTCAAAACGGATTGCAAATTGAAGGCCGGGATATCATTCGCAAGATCGCATTCGCGGTATCCTATAATCAGTTGTCTGTAGATGAAGCCCTGCATTGGGGTGCGGATGCTCTGATCGTTCATCATGGAATTTTTGGAAAAAACTTCTTTACATTGACGGGTCGGGAGAAAAAGAAAGCGAAGGCTCTTCTGGATGCAGATATGTCTCTTTTCGGCATTCATCTGCCATTAGATGCCCATCTCGAACTGGGGAATAATGCCCAACTGGCTGCTTGTCTTTCCGCTAAAATTATCGAACCCATTGAGGTCGGATTTATCCTGCACAATACGGCAGGGCATAGTTTGGATAATATTTTAAACATCTTTCATGAAAAATTAGGAACAGATAATAATCCTGAAATTCTTCCTTCGGGCATTATGCCGGGTAAAAAATATGGCATGGACTATCTGAACTTTGGTCCGAAAATACCCAAAACAATTGCCTGTATCTCCGGCGGCGCGGGTACATATTATGAACAGGCACTAACAAAGGGAGTTGACACATATATTACCGGCGATATACGTGAACATATTCCCGCAATTGCCTATGAAAGTCAAACAAATTATCTTAATATTGGTCATTACTGGTCTGAGACTCTGGGTATTAAGGCCCTGCAAGTCTTACTTGAAAAGACATTTGCGATTGAAACCGAATTTATCAATATTAATAATCGGGTATAGCTAATGAAAATTTTTATTATTCCTTCCTGGTATCCGTATCCATCCACTCCCATTAACGGAACATTCTTTAAAGAACATGCTGAAAGTTTAGCCGAGGCCGGATATGATATCGTTGTTGTTGCCGCAGAAATTGTATCATTAAAATCCTACTTCCGGGTACATAAAGATCTTGGGACCCGGAGCTATAAAGAAAAAGGGGTAACAACCTATCAATGTCTCGCGGTGAATCATCATCCCAAACAACCTGAAACCTTTTATAAACGCTATCGTGAACTTTTAAGATCTTTGCTGGAGACAGCAATAGAGAAAGAAGGAAAACCGGATTGTATTCATGTGCATTCATCACTTTGGGCCGGTGCGGCTGTTGCTTCCTATAATTTAGGTGTTCCCTTTATCGTCTCAGAACATTTGAAGGAATTTTTAGTGTACAAGGGGTTTTCATCCTTTCAAAAACAACTTATTCAGAAAACCTATAACAAAGCAAGCGCTGTTATTGCTCCTTCTTCCGCGGTATTAAACCGCATTAACCAATATTTTACCATCCCGAAACACAGCTCGACACAAGTTGTTTGGAATATGGTGGATACAGATTTTTTCAAGCCCACCAAGAAAAAAACATCTTCCAGCCGTTTTACTTTTTTGGTCGTTGCCATGTTGCGACCCGAAAAACGTATTGATAAAATTATTGAGGCATTTATGCCTGTTGGTAATACGCACCTTGCAAAAATGTGTATTATTGGCGACGGACCGGAATATAAAAAATTGGTAGAAACTACTAAGGCATGCAGTGTAACCCGACAGGTTGAATTTCTCCGGGAAACCGGACGTGATGCAGTCTTGAAAAATATTCAAAAAGCCGATGTGTGTGTTTTGTGCAGTAAAATGGAAACATTTGGTGTTTCTCTGATCGAGGCACTTTCCTGCGGAGTTCCCGTTATCGCAGGAAATATCGGTGGTACTACCGATATTGTAACGAAAGAAAATGGTATCCTCGTCCCCATCGACAATCCCATTGCTTTACAGGAAGCCATGAAAGAAATGGTTGAACATCCGGAAAAATATAATGCAAAAAAAATTCGTCAGGATATTATCCGGCGCTTTGATAAAAAAGTCATTATCAAGCAACTTGAATTGATTTACACATCAGTATGTGAAAAATAATAGTGAGTTTTCCTATTGTTTGGGAAATTAATTTCGTGTGATAATTATTAAGACATAAAACGTGAAAAATATTCTTTTCTACTCATAACCCATAATTCATAAATCCACCAAGAGACCTTGGACAAACGGATTATGAGTCCTAATTAAGTGATTTATAACTAGAATATTACCGTTTTCATCATTGTCTGGTCATTGTTTTTCAATAAATC
>JAUXEL010000192.1 GCA_030620575.1 Fidelibacterota bacterium | reverse complement strand
TGCTGGAATACCAGTAAGAAATACAGCACCAGTACCTTTTACAATTGTTCTTCACAGTTGTCCAATTTCAATGATCTATTGCCGGGTGATGCTACAAATAAAGCAGGCAACCATATTCGAATGTTTGTCGAATGGACCAACGATGGAAAATTGTTGCAGGTGGAAGAGACCAGCAGCGGAAGTCCAGGCTGGGCAGCCCGTTACTATACATGGACATTAAGTCAAATAAGCGAATATGTACCAATCCGTTATAATAATATACAAAACGTCCTTATTCCCCGTCCGATATTCCTTGCTATTATTAGTAAAACAGACAGCGTAACGCTCTCTTGGACAGCGGATGAAAGTTTCAATTTTACCGGTTATAAAATATATCGAAAACAGTTAAATGCAGAAGATTACACTCTATCCGTAACGGTTCCGAAAGGTGTTAAGACTGTTACTTTGGCACAAGTTCCGGATGTGCATTATGATTATAAAATTGCATCCTATCATGAAGATGACAGCGCAAATGAACTTATATCGGATATCTATTCTGTCAAACGCAGTGATGCGGGAAAACAAATTCTCATTGTGGATGGATTTGATCGTTATGACGGTTCTTATACTCTGCCAACACATGCTTTTACCGCATATACGGCCAAAGCTATGAATAAATGGGATGTTGCCTATGAGAGCTGTGCAAATGAAGCCATTATTTCGGGTGATGTTGATTTAAAAGATTATGAAATGGTATGGTGGATATTAGGCGATGAAAGCACAGTGGATGAAACATTCAACAATATTGAACAAGATCGTGTGGAATCATATTTAAAACAGGGCGGTAAATTATTTGTCAGCGGATCAGAACTTGCCTGGGACTTGGACAATAAAGGGTCAACGGCAGATAAAGCATTTATTCATGATTATTTAAAAACAGTTTATGCGGCAGATGATGCCGGTAACTATTCGGTGTCCGGAGCGACAGGCAGCATTTTTGCCAATTTAAGTTTCCAATATTCCGATGACGGCAGTGAACCTGAAACTTATGCCGAAGATTACCCCGATGTCTTTTCGACCACCGGCGGGTCAGTGATTGCTTTAAAATATGGCAATAGTCAAACAGCAGCGGTCAGTTTCGACGGTAGTGTAACGGGTGCGACAGTCCCCTGCAAGGTCATGGTTATGGGTTTCCCCTTTGAAACCATTAGCGCCTTAAGTGCCAAAGAAGACTTGGCGGGATACATTTTACGCTTCATGGGTTACAATGTATCAGTTGATATAAATACAGCTTTACCGGAAGAATATATTTTATATCAAAATTATCCCAACCCCTTTAATCCGACAACTACCATTGCATATACAATAAACACACCGACTTATGTTAAACTGCAGGTTTTCAACCTGCGCGGGGAACGGATAAGCAGCTTAGTACAGGAATATCAATCTGCCGGACAGTATGAAGATAACATTAACGGAACAAGTCTGCCTTCCGGGATGTATGTATACCGCCTGGATGTCAATTATAATCCGGTGGAAGTGAGAAAAATGGTCTTATCCAAATAAGCATAAGCGGGCAGAAAAAATTTTTTATTTACAGCAAAAGGAACTATATTTACTGATAAACTAAATGTTTAATGATATAAAAAACATGTAAACCTTAGAAAAGGAGAGCATTTTGAAAAAAATTAGCATAATAGTACTCATATTCATGTTGATGATTGTACCCGCTTGGTCGGTTGAGTTATCTGCATCATATGATAGAATGCAAAAGGGAGCGATTTCTATTATGCCGTCTCCGGTCGAAATGGAAGCAAAAATTGATCCCGATGAGTATATCGTGGGTGTCGGTGATCAGTTTATGATAGAAAAAATACAGGAACAAATAATTTATTCACTGCCGGTTCTTCCAACAGGCGTTCTATCAATTCCGGGTGTTGCAACCATAAATATTGGCGGGAAGACATTAACGGAAGCCATAGAAATTATTTCTGAAAAAGCGGGACATTATAGCAATATATCCCTTTATGATATAAAAAATATTCGGGTTCCTGTTGTCGGTGCTGTTATCAATCCGGGCATTTATTCAATTAGCGCTGCCTGGCGTTTAAGTGATTTATTGAAGAAGGTTCCATTAAGTTGTTTGGGAAAAGATCATGCAATTGAAATAAAATCCAAAGACAGCATAAAAATTATTAATATTTATGATTTTTACACAAAAGGAGATCTCCAAAATAATCCGTATTTGCACGCAGGAGAGTCTGTTTATATTCCCTTTGCCGATTTGGAAAAGGAATGTATTGAAGTTTATGGCCCGGTAAAGCTTAAAAAATTTGTTTCATTTAGTAAGGAAAATTCAACGCCGGCAAACCATGTAGATACCTTATCCACGACCGGATTAGTCCCCTTTATTAAAGGCGAAACACTGTGGGATTTTTACCAACGGAAAATCCAAATAAGCGATGCGGTGAATTATGAAAAAATTGTTGTTATCCGCAATAAAAAACAAATTGTTGTATCAAGTGTGGAAATGAACACATTTGAATTACGGGCAAAGGATAAAATTGAATTTATTCCGTTATTAAGAATTATGATATCAGGTCATGTGAATCGTCCCGGCACCTATAATTTTATTCCGGGACATACCGTGATGGACTACATTTCTATGGCCGGTGGTGTAAACGATAAAGGAAACAATAGAAGTGCTATTGTTATCAGGGG
>JAUXEL010000012.1 GCA_030620575.1 Fidelibacterota bacterium | reverse complement strand
GGGGATTCAGGGTCTCAATTTATATTTACTCTGAAATAATAAAAAGAATATTTGCACTATATTACTATGTTGCGTATATTTATAGAGTAAGTTATATTACATAGTGCAATATGGTTAAATATTTAGACATGGCGTTTTTTAATGGGTGATTGTTTTTTTGTATCAAAATAATCATCATGGGCGTGCACTTACATTTAACTAATTGATAGGGAAAATTAAAAAATGAAAACAATTAAAAGAACAATATTTTTATTAATTAGCTATTTGCTTCTGGTAAACGTTGTATTTGCGCAAACCACTTTTTTTAAAACCTATGGTAATCCTAATTATAATGATGTGGGCTACTCAGTTCTTCAAACAAGCGATAATAATTATGTTATTGCCGGTGTATCAAAAGACAATGTCTATCTAGTAAAAGCAGATCATCAAGGTGACACATTATGGACCAAAATGTACGGTGTGGATGGAGTAGATGTTGCATACTCGATAATTGAGATGAATAACCAAAATTTATTATTATCCGGCTATAGTACTACCCGTAGCGGTCTTTGGATCATACGTACAAACACAAACGGTGATTCTTTGTGGACAAAAGTTTATAATTTAGGAAGTGGAAAATCTATCTGTAAAACGACGGATGGTGGATTTGTCATTACAGGTACATCCCCTGACCCGGGATATGCTCATATAGATCCACCATTAGGAGCAGACACGTATCTTCTAAAAATTGATAGCATTGGAAATATTGATTGGGTGAAAACATATGATAAAGGTGGAAATGAAGAAGGATTATGTGTTCATCAAACCACAGATAATGGTTTTATTATATCTGCAACAACCGATTATCAAACCTCCTCAGATATTTGGTTAATAAAGACAAAGATGAATGGTGATACATTATGGACAAAGATCTATTCAAGCAGTAATTGGAGAGAGAGTGGTAATAGTATATGTCAAACAAATGATGGTGGATTTTTCGTTACCGGTATGAAAACAATACAATCATCACCAGGAAGTGATCTCGATGTCAATGGTTGGCTTATAAAAACGAATGCTATTGGGGATACTTTATGGACTCGAACAATAATTAGGAGCTGTTTTGATAATTTTTATTCCGGTATGCAAACGCAGGATGGAGGATATGTAGTTGCCGGTTCTTCATCATGGGGGTGTACAAATGATAATATCTATATTGTTAAATTGAACTCAAACGGAGAAATCCAATGGGAAAATCAAATTGGGAATATGGATAATTATTTGATCAGAGCTTATGATCTAAAAGAAACATCTGATAATGGATTTATCATTACCGGCATTAAATGGCATCTAGATAGTGATATTGATGACCTCTGCCTTGTTAAGACTGACAGTTTAGGCCGGGTTGAAGGATACTCTGGTACCACAGAAGATGAACCGGATATTATAGATAATTTTATCTTATCGCAAAACTATCCTAATCCCTTCAATGGTTTTACAAATATTTCTTATACATTGAATCGTGATAGCCATGTTATAATCACTCTATACGATATTGCAGGAAACAAAATCGAAACCCTGTTTGATACAACCCAAAATGCAGGCACATATAATTTACCCTTTGATTCGAAAGGTCTATCCAGTGGGATTTACCTGTATTCACTTCAGGCAGGTAATCGTGTTCAGATGAAAAAGATGATTTTGTTGAAATAATACTCAACATTACCCGTTGTGTGAAACACAAATTCAAGTTGCAAATTATCAAAAACATTCATGAATAATGTCATCTCGACCCCCGAGAGGTCGGGGGGATCAGTATCTGCATTAATGAATGGGCTAATATAAATTGAGATCCCGGGTCTTAGCTTTGCCCCCGAAAGATCGGGGCTACGCACGCCCGGGATGACGCGAGAAGTGATTTTGCGCTCCGGCCTGACGGGCGAAGACTGTTCGAAATGACATCAAAAAAACTATTGACAGCATACGATTCCCATTTTTTAATCTGTTTCACACAACGGGTCTCTTTTTATATGTAAGTTGTTTTAACCAAATATACCGCTTTCAAAAGCGGTATATTTGTCTGTATAGAAATAATTTATGAATTTGAGGTTGGCATTTTATTTATAGATGAATGGATAAATAATTGAGCAATAATACCACCGGCGATCATTAGAAGTCCAATTAAAGTGGTAGACCGAATAGGTTCATTTAATATGAAACGGATACATAGCAATGAAACAAAGGGGACGGCATAAATAAAATTGCTGATTAACGTTGTGGATGTGGTTTTCCGCAAGGCGATCAGCCAAAATAAAAAAGTAATACTCATTTCGAATAATCCGACATATCCGGCCCCCGCAAATGCCGAAAGTGAAAGGGGTCCCGGGCGAAAAAACCAAAGCGCTAAAACAGAAAGAATAATCGCACCCGTGGTAAAGGGAATCCATAGACTGGTAACAGCATCTATTTTAATCGTTTTTGTGATCATCCAATAAGAAGCCCAAATAAAAGCTGTCGAAAAAGCGAGAAGTACTCCGGGGATACTAATGCCCCCCGGCATACTGTTTCCACCGAGGACCACAACGAGAGCACCGCCGAACGACACGCAAAGCGCTAAAACACGAAAAATATGAAATTTTTCCTGCTTTAATATCATAGCAAATACTACGATCACCAATGGCCAGGTAAAATTTACCGCTTGGGCAAATTGAGCAGGAAGCATATCGTAGGCTTTAAACAACATTAAATAATAAATCGTCGGATTAAGTACTCCCGCCAGGATTAGTCTGAACATATCCCGCCGCGAAATATTAGCGAGTGACTTAAATTGTCCCGTCACAAGCATGATCACGGTCAAGGCAAAAAAGGAAACGAGAGACGATAAAAACAATAATTCAAAAGGTGTCAGCAAACGCAATGCAATTTTAAAAGCAGTTGCAACACTTGCCCACAGCAGGAGAACCAGCGTAGCAAAGATAAGGGCGATAGTATTGTTTTTACTTGTCATAAAGGTTTAGGCCGGGCTTAGAATTATTGTCATTATTTCTGTTAATATATTCGCATCGGAATTTATAATACATGCTGCGATAATTGCAAGGAAATAGGCAAAATATCAGGAAATCAAATTTTCATTAAGAGCATTTTTTTATTTTAATATTTTAAAATAATAGTTAAACTGTTTTAAATAAAATAATGAGGACTGTTTTAAAAAATCAAACTGCTTTTCAGTCGCCCCGCTTAAAAATACTTTCTATACTTTATAGAAATTTTTTCGTAAAAGTATAACAATAATAATTTATTAAAAGGAAATATTATGAGCCATCAGTTTTATCGCTGTTTAACGAAAACATGGATTGTATGTCTGATTGCACTGCTTTGTTTTTCTACCGGATACGCCGAAGAAATATTCATTAAAATACACCCTGACGATTATAATAGTTCGTCGTTATATATCAGAAACCAGCTTACACCAATAAAACAACAAGATGACAATATGCTCGCTCGCTGCGAAACAGATATGCTTGATATGCTTATTGAAAAGGGAATTTCCTTTGAGCACATAGAAGCCTATGACCACCATATATATGAAAGATTATCACCGGTAGCCAATGCCGGTATTCCGCTGGGTATTATCGTCGAGCGCGGCAATCAGGGAAGTGGACAATTAAGTGCCTGGCATCAGCGTGTCGCCTACGCCGGAGATATTCTTGCCTATGCCGAAACAAATGTTGATGGGCAATTGCCGGGCTTTACATTTAAAAATCTGAACACGGATTCTACCTGGCACCATTATATTGATACAGATTTAAACCAAGATGAAGCACTATATATTTCAGCCTCTGAGAATAAAATTTATTATGCCTTTCATTATTGGGGAGCCACGAATTCCGCAATGCGATATTACTGGTATGATACAGCGACCGGAGATTCCGGATCTGTGAATGATTTTGGCTATGGATTCGAAGGATTCGGTGTTTCGGATAAATGGATGGTGCGGGTCGGCAGCAAGGGCGGCGGTTGGAATAATCAAATATTTGCACATAATGTAGAAACAGGCGAACGTTTTGAAATGTTGGCCGATTCTACCGCAAGTGCAGGGGGATATAATTATGATAGCTTTGGCGCACCCAAGGTTGACGGAAACACCATTGTCTTTACATATAAACATTTCAGTACTTCAACCAAGGATCTTGTTGCATATAGTTTAGGGATAGACGGCATTTACGGAACGGATGATGATTTGTCAATGGGCATGCATATTAATGGATATTATGGACACAATGGTTCCTATCGTATTCGCGGACGATATATTGTTTGGAGACAAGGTACTCCCGGCGATATCATGGGCTATGATATGGGTGAGGATGAACTTCTTATGACGGCCGATGATGTTGGGAATATTAGTATATGTGCCGATGCCGCTATTCAAGATAACCCCCAGATATCCGACGGAATTATTGTATGGGAAGATTGGCGGAATGTTGCAACTCCAGATGCAAATGGTGTTCGCGATATCTATGGTTATGATATTGTAAATGATACGGAATTTCGTTCCACGGCCAGCACAGACTCGCTATTACTGTGGGATATCCGCTACGGCGAGGTTGTTTTAAATAAACATGATTGGGATGCCCCGAGTTCAGACGGAGACATTTTCATGATGAATATTTTTGGGCGTATCCAATCGGATTATTATCAAATTAAAATTAATGATTTGGGAGAACCAACAGCTCAAAGCCTTTTAACCGGGACAAGCGATATTTCATATTTATATCTCAATAATGTTGTAACAGCGGCAAAAGGACCTCTGTGCGCTTTATTTATTGTCGGACCGGTTTCAGGGCAATACCGACTTCTTTCCTACAGCGCTATTACGGGTGTTTGGGCGTTTTACGATCTTCCCCATTCTAAAGCGTTCAATTTAATAATTCAGGGTGAAAATGGACTTATTCTGGATTCTTATGGCATGTATTCCCGTCGAGCCGGCATATTTAACGGTCAAACCGGAGAATATACACCGGAAACCACAATTAATCGCCCTACCGGTTTTGATGTAGGGAAAAATATTGCTTTTATTTGGGGGGATGAATCAAAAGCCGGCTGGTTACGGTATTATGATGCCAAAAGAAACACATGGGATGTTAAATATCAAAACACTACAAATGATCCATGGCATGTTATTGCCTCATATATTTCAGATAGTTTGGCTGTTATCATTAGCGGGCAGGGAGACACCGTGTGTAACCATATTAACATGGAAGTATACGATCTTGAAACCGGTCAATGGCAAAGTAAATCATTGTTTGGGTCTACGAACATAACACTCAATCGTCATACGTATGATAATGACGTGCACATAAAGATCAATTCGCATTTTGCCGCAGTATCGGCAGACCGGCATGAAAATTATTATGATTTTGTACATATTTTTGGAGCCGGTGACAGCGAATGGGCGACCAAGCGCTTGCCATATGTCCCGGTTCTTGACGAACCACTTATGGGGGAAAACTTTTTGCTTCAGGGTGGGTCTTCGGGTAACACATGGTATGGATATATTTATAATGATCATACCGGGAGTTGGGTGCCGGATCCTATTGAGAGCTGTTACGGCATTACCGATCTGTTTTTTTCAGGTGATATAATGTTGGCGTGGTGGGATGCGGGAATACAATATTCCCAACTTTGGGCTTATAGTCCGGTCGCAGAGACTATTCAAGAACTGCGCTTAGGTAACGGGGAAGATCTCATTTCAGTTGCTGCCGGAAGAAAGGCAGGTTATGTTATCACGCAACGTTACAATTATAGCAAAAGCTACATATACACATTTAACGGCATCAGGGGTGAGTGGTCCGACACCAAGGAAGTTATAAATTATCAAGCAGCAAATGCCACAATAGATGCCAGCGGCTATACGGGGATCTTTTTAGCCAGAGATAATTATAGGAATGGCGTCGATGGATATACCGCCTATGGGTATTCTGCTTTAAAAGATAGCTGGGATGAGATATCATTCTTCAGTAATGCAGTACTTGCAACTCAAACATCTGATTTTTGTGGGTTTCTTGCATATAACCATTATTATTATACCAGCAAACGAATTATTTACGCGTACAATGCTGTAGATGAGGCTTGGTCCGAAGATATATTATTTATGTATCATACAAAAATGAAGGAGGTAAAATTAAATGATCGTATCATGATGATCATTGAAGATGGAATCGACCTTGATAACTATACTAAAGCCCATATGTTCTCACCAATCCTGAACAGATGGAATACTATAAGCTTTGATGGTTGTTATGAACTACAAGGGGCCGGCACTACGCCCACGGCAGCTTATGCCTGGAATGATGATGAATTCAAAATCATTTTTAGCACTGATTTAGAGTGGGATACGAAGCCCGGCGAGCTTACGGAACTGCATATTAATGATTACGCTATTGCGGCAACTATATTTCATGCCGGCATTTATACCACCCATTATTTTTATCCGCCGCAAATAGAGGTCATTGATATTTTCGAATTTACTGAAGAACCGAGTGTGAACTCTCCCAATTCCTGGTATGCTGATATTACATGGAAAACAAATAAAAACAGTGATACCCGGCTTGCCTGGGGTCTGGATGGATATTATGAGATATTTCACCAGGACACCCTGAAAATGACCAAAGATCACCGGGTACATATTGACGGTCTTGACGCACAAACCACGTATTATTATGCGGTTGCTTCCGTGATTCCGGGTATTGATACCGTGAAAACGGACACCCTGACGTTTAACACCGGAGTTGACGATGCTCCGCCAGTGCTTACTAAAAGTCCGGAAGTCTATCGTGTGCACGATCACGAAGCCAGTATCTGGTGGGAAACAAATGAACCGTCAAATGTAATCGTTCAATGGGGACTGACAAGCACCTATACTGATTCTGTAGAACATGGGGATATGGATCCGATACATGTATTCCGGATGTACGAACTATTAAAAGATACCGTTTATCATTACCGGGTCGGCGGATATGACCGCTATGGTAATGGTCCGTTTTATTCCGGAGATTACACATTTAGAACAGAGAATAAACTAAAAGTACCACAAAACCTTACTGCATTGGATAGCACCATCTGGGGCTGCTCCTATATGACCTGGGACCCGCCGCGATTGGATTCGATCCTCACAAGAGAATCTTTTAATGCCGGCATGCCGGTTGACTGGAAAATTTACAACAGAGGTAATGACCCAAGAGGCAATAGCTGGATGACCGGATATGTTGGTGATAATGCGGTTGCCTATTGTAATTATGGAAAAGCCGGGGAATATCAAGAAGAATGGTTGATAACCAATCCGGTGAAAATAACCACCTATAGCGGTGGCGTGCTTAACTTCTGGCATTACGGATTATATAATAATTATGATAATGCACCCAATCGGGTTATGATGTCGATGACCGGCACGGCCCCCGGAGATTTTACTACGATTTGGTCCAGTCGCGACTTGCCGAATGACTGGCAGTTAGCCCAAATTGATATCGATTGGTATAATAATTATGGTGAAACCGTGTATTTTGCCTTTGTCTATGCAAGTACGAACGGTGAAACCTGGGTCATAGATGATATCTACATGGATTTTGACATTGATGGATTTTATGAGAATTTTAATTATGACAATAATTTCTGGACCCAATGGCAATCAAAATCGCCCAACGGCGCAAGCCGTTTTGGCCTGCAAGATCTGGGTGGAAATTTTGCCGCCGGCGTCGAGGGTTTTACCACCCTTCCGGATGGAATGGAAGAGATGGACTATTGGATAGTTTCACCTTTCATCAAGATTACGGAAAGTCACCATCTTCTTGGTTTCTGGCAAATAGGCGGGTACTCGGAATATGACAACGCCCCCAATGAAGTTCTACTGTTTGGCAATGATTATGCCTATGATGTCAGTTCAACAGTAATTAAAACCATTTATCCCGTACCGGAATACTGGACTTGGACTACTATTGATCTTAGTCAGTATATTTGGCAGACACGTAAAATTGCTTTTCGCTACCACAGTTGGGCCGGACCATGGTGGAATGGCGACGAATGGACGGCTTGGTTTGGAGAAAATTGGTATATAGACGATATGTATATTTATGAAAATGCGCCGCTATCTATGCCCAATCCGGATGACCGGCTTGGAGATAAAGCATACAAAACGGCATCATCGCCTGATGGGAAGCGCATTCCCATTACGGATTTTACTATGGTAACCGGGTCTGAAATGCAGACTGCTATAACGGGACTTGAATCAGAAATACCCGGAGATGTTCTTCGGGTTCCCGAAGAAAAGCCGGCTTTGGGTATCCAACTTAATCCGGTAACAACACCCAAAGCGCCCTCAGTATTTGCAGAAACATTGCCACGCTTAGAGGGATACGCGGTTTACGGACGTTTCTCCAATGAAAGCCATTTTAATTATCGGGGATATGTTACTTCATCAACATTTATTGATTGGGACACGTATCTTGGCTATGAACGGGAATACTATGTTGAAGCGGTTTACGACAAAGGCCACAGCCAGCCGTCTAATTATACCGTGATCAAGGGCGGTACGGGACTTCTGGAAAATGAACATGCCTATGACACAGGTATTTTCGGGTACGCCTACTGGTGGTATTGCGGCAACAGCTTTGCTAACAATTTTTGGTTTCCCGACAGCCTTCTAAAAGCAAAAAAAATGAAAGCACATGTTGAAATTCCGGGCACTTTCCGCATGCGACTTTCAAGTTATGATAATGAGGGATACCTTGTACCGGAATTTACCAGTGATTATATCACACCGGCCTATAGGGGCTGGGTCGAAATTGATGTTCCCGATATAATAGAACCTGCTACAGAATTTCTGGTTGAATTTTTACCCAGGGATACCATTGCTCAGCTCAGTTATGACCCCATAAATTCGGGGATATCCTGGCTTTACGATGGCAGCAGCTGGGGTGAATCAAATGTAACGTTTTTTATTCGCCTGATCGGCGATATAACGGGACCGGTTTCTATATCTGATGCGCATATTCCCAGGGTATTCGAGCTAAAACAGAATTACCCAAATCCTTTTAATCCAACGACCACTATATCTTACAGTCTACCGGAAGCGGTAAATACCGTTGTCCGGATTTATGATTTGCGGGGTGCACTGGTTCGCACACTGGTAGACGAGCATCATGAAGCCGGATATTATAAGATCATTTGGGACGGGAAGGATGCTCGCGGACAGCAAGTTGCGTCCGGACTCTACCTGATTCATATACAAGCCGGTGATTTTAAAGATAGTCGAAAAATGGTGTTAGTGCGCTAAGATAAATCAACAAACTAAATTTGACACAGGGCCCGATTTTCAAAAAGGATCGGGCTTTTATTTTTCGGAAAAATGTTTTATACTGTATCGAAAAAGATAAATAATATTTATTCACGAAAGGGCCTAAGATGAAATATGTTTTTACGCTTTTATTATTGGTTCTATTATCCGTCCAACTGTGCGGAAAAGATTTCATCGAGCTGGTTGAAAGTATTCCCATTGAAACCACATTGGATAATTCAGATATTCGAAACACGTCTGAGGTTTGGATTGAAATGATCAATTCTGCTCAAAAAAATCTGAATTTTGGTGAATTCTATATTTCTCATCGTGCCGGTGATGCCTTAGAACCCATTTTATCTGCCATATATAATGCGGCAGATCGCGGAATTGCCATACGTTTTATCGTTGATGGGAGCATGTATAAAACCTATCCGGAAACGGCCGATAAATTAAATGAACATAAAAACATTAAAGTACATATTTATAATCTTAACGAAATTGCAGGAGGTGTATTACATGCAAAATATTTTATTGTTGACGGGAAAGAAATTTTTATCGGTTCGCAGAATTTTGATTGGCGGGCACTTAAGCATATTCATGAATTGGGACTGCGAATTTCAAATAAAAAACTTGCCGGTTTTTATCAGGAACTTTTTGAGTTAGACTGGCAATTGTCCGCAGAGAACGCTAATACGGAACTTATATTAAGTAATATCGAGCATAGAAACGCTCTTGAAAGCTTTATTATAAAGAAATCCGAATACGGAAAAATTAGCTTAACACCAACAGCGAGTAACCCAAAGATCATTTATCATATATCCAATTGGGATGAGACGCAACTTATTAAACTTATCAACTCGGCGAAGAAATCTATTCGTATTCAGCTCTTAAGCTATTCTCCTCTATCGCGAAATGAACTTTATGAAACATTGGATCTTGCCTTGCGAAAAGCCGCCGCGCGCGGTGTTCAGGTTCAAATGATATTATCCGACTGGAATTTCTATTCACCCCGGATCGATTATATTAAATCACTTCATGCTATCCCAAATGTTGAAATCAAATTCTCAAGCATCCCCGAAGCAAGCGAAGGTTATATCGGATATGCGCGGGTAGAGCACTGCAAGATCATGGTCGTTGACGACAAGGCATTCTGGTTAGGTACTTCCAATTGGTCAAAAAGCTACTTTCACAAAGGAAGAAATCTGGGAATAATATTAGATAATGATAAAATATCAGAAAGAGTAACACGGATATTTTTAAAAAGCTGGAATTCGGAATATTGCCAATCTGTAGAATTAGGCAAAACCTATAAAAGGAAAATAATTACTGAATAAATGATAGATAATACTGGAAAATTTGCAACATATATGTAAAGCATCTTACAGCAAAAATAACAAATCGTCAACTTTAAACAGGAAGCCAATAACATACTTACTTAAGCACTTTAAGCTAAATTACTCATTATTCATTTTTTATTCTCAAGCAAAAGGTATTATATTCACATGCTATGGAACAGCAATTGAAAACGCCCGCCCTTCTCTTCGAATATATTCAAAGGATTTATTATATATGAAAAAGTTACGCAGAAACGCCAGGATGTTGTGTCTTCAAATGTTGTATGCATATCTTCAACAACCTGATGAAAATCTGGACGATGTTATTAAAAACGGTTTTTTACTCAACGAAGAACCGGAATTTGATGAAGCGTTTTTTCGCGAATTGATTCACGCAACAATACGGGACATTGACCATATAGATGAACGAATTAAAAAGCGCTCTAAAAATTGGGATTTTTCCCGCATTACGTTGATGGATAAAATTATTTTACGGCAATCGATCGCCGAAATGATGTTCATGGAAGATGTGCCGCCGCGGGTGACCATCTCTGAGGCCATTGAGCTTGCAAAGGATTTTTCGACCGAAGAGAGCCATATATTTGTCAACGGCATGCTTGACCGTATTTATAAGGACCTTATTGAAGAAGGTATTTTGCCCGAAGATATTAAACCTGTGAAAGAAGGTTAAACACACAATGATATTCGATAAACTTTTAATAAAATTATTTGGCACGCCTTCCGGACGCTATCTGAAAAATATCACACCTCTTGTTCCGGAGATCAACGCAGCCTGTGAAGCATTAAATGATATCAGCGATGATGGTTTACGCGCAAAAACGCAGGATATGATCGCAATAATTGCCAAGCGTCGCGAAAAAGTAAAAGAAGAATCTGAAGCATCCGGATTGTCATCAGAAGCCATAGATACCGCAATTTATGAAGCAGAACAGGAAGCTTTAAGCGAGCTGAAAGTAGAAGCGTTTGGAATGGTTAAACAAGCCTGTAAGCGCCTCATGGGAAGCGAGATAACGGTTGCGGGAAATACTATCGAATGGAACATGATCCCTTTTGATGTACAGCTTTTGGGAGCCATGGTTCTGGATGACGGGAATATTGCCGAGATGAAAACCGGAGAAGGAAAAACTCTGGTCGCAACCATGCCGATATTTCTGAACGCGCTAACTAAACGCGGTGTTCATGTCGTAACCGTAAATGATTATTTGGCGGAACGGGATGCCGAATGGATGGGTGTTATCTACAATTTTTTGGGTATGAGCGTTGGGAAAATTCTTAACAGCATGCCACCGGTACAACGTAAACAAGAATACGCCCGTGATGTTGTGTACGGTACCAACAATGAGTTTGGCTTTGATTATTTACGGGATAACATGGCGGTTCGTAATGTAGACATGGTTCAGCGGGGGCACTATTACGCTATCGTCGATGAAGTAGACTCCGCGCTTGTTGATGAGGCCCGAACGCCACTGATCATTTCGGGACCCGTACAATCTAATGCTCATGAACGATACAAAAGACTCCGCCCGCAGGTAGAAAATCTGGTACGCGCCCAAAAGCGCAAGATCAACACCCTGCTTGATGAAATAGCACACACACCGGATGATAAAGAACATGAACTGGAAATTGGCACCTTGCTATTGCAGGTTCAGCATGGAGAGCCCAAGAATGCCCGCTTTTTAAAACTTATGACGCAGGCTGACATTCAGGATAAGTTGTTTCGCACAGAAAGCTTTTTTATGCAGGAAAAACGCTTGCATGAAATTGATGAATTATTGCTTTATGCTATCGATGAAAAAAGCCACACAATAGATATTAGCGATGAAGGGCGCAAGATATTGAACCCGGAAGATCCGGAATACTTTGTGATTCCCGATATTGGTGAAGAATTTGTAAAGATCGATGAAGACTCCAATTTGCCCAACGAAGAAAAACAGCAAGCCAAAAACGAACTACAAAAAAAATACAGCCAGAAAAGTGAAATGATCCACAATATCTCACAATTACTGCGAGCCTATGCGTTGTATGAAAAAGACGTGGAATATGTAGTAAAAGACGGCAAAGTAATGATCGTAGATGAATTTACCGGTCGTATTTTACCGGGCCGCAGATATAGCGATGGTTTACATCAGGCTATTGAAGCAAAAGAGAGAGTTCGCATTGAAGGTGAAAATCAAACACTGGCAACCATTACATTGCAAAATTATTTTCGCATGTACGATAAATTAGCCGGTATGACCGGAACCGCGGCCACCGAAGCAACTGAATTTGAAGAAATATATAATCTGCAAGTTGTGTCTATTCCCACTAATCAGCCCGTTATTCGGGTTGACAATGAAGATCAGATATACAAAAGCAGACAGGCAAAACATCAGGCAATTATACAAGAAATTACCAACTGTTTTAAAAAAGGTCAGCCTGTACTGGTGGGAACCATCAGCGTGGAAATATCTGAGATGCTAAGTAAAGCGCTGAAGCGCACGGGTATTCCGCATAATGTTTTGAATGCCAAACAGCATCAACGAGAAGCAGAAATTGTTTCAATGGCCGGTCAGGCGGGAGCTATAACGATTGCCACTAACATGGCGGGACGTGGAACAGATATTAAAATAAGTGATGAGGTTATTGCACTCGGAGGATTAAAAATTATCGGGACCGAACGCCATGAATCCCGGCGAATTGATAATCAGTTGCGCGGGCGCTCCGGACGCCAAGGAGATCCGGGAGAATCAATTTTTTTTATTTCACTTGAAGATGATCTCATGCGCCTGTTTGGAAATCTAAAAGGTAATGTGCTCCTCGATTCTATTCCGGACGACGAAGCGATAGCTATGCCGATGATGACGCGTATGATAGAGCGCGCGCAAAAACGTGTGGAAGAACGCAACTTTGGCGTTCGAAAACATCTTCTGGAATATGATGATGTAATGAACATGCAACGCGAAGTAATATACGATCGCCGGTCTTATTCTCTCGAAGGCGGTAATTTGCAGAAAGAAATTGATCGCATGTTAGATGAATATATTCGCTCTATTATAGATGAAAATACTCAGGACAGCAATCCGGACAAATGGCAATGGGACGTTCTGCGGCAGGAATCTCTAAGTGTGGTAATGTGTGATATTCCGTCTGAACATACGGAAATGAAACGCGAAGATCTGATCACATATTTGCTTAAACAGGCAGAAGAAACCTATCAGCGCAAGCTATCCATGTATCCGGCGGAAATCATGCGTGATTTTGAACGCTGGGCATATATTAACAGTATAGACGGATTGTGGAAAGAACATCTTTATGAATTGGATCAGATCAAAGAAGGTGTCGGTCTTCAGGCATATGCACAGAAAGATCCACTGCTGATATATAAATCTGAAGCCTTTGACTCATTTCGAAATCTGTTAGATCAAATAAATCGCATCACCTTGCGGCTTTTGTATCATACCGAGATCCAGCTACGGGACGAACCGCGACCCGCTCAGCAACAAATGCAGATACAGCACGCAAAGAGCACAAACATGGGATTTGGCAGCGGTGCTCCCGCTCCGAATGTGCCCTCTCAACCCAAGGTGCCGCAGGCCGGTAAAAGTATGCCGGTTACACGCAATGCACCCAAAGTCGGTCGCAATGACCCCTGTCCCTGTGGAAGCGGGAAAAAGTATAAACATTGTTGCGGACAAGTGTGAGAAGAAAGTAACGAGTGACGAGTAACGAGTGAGGATCTGTCTGCCTTCTAACTACTGACTACTGATTTCTAACTACTATTTCATCACCAATGTTCTGCGAAGCCGGTAGGTTTCTCCGTTGATATCATGCAATATTGCCAGTAGCAAATAAATTCCCCGTGCGGGACATGTCCCGTTTTTCATTTTTCCATCCCAGTAAATGATAGTTGACGGTTGCGAAAACATGGATTGTTCCGTGTGGTAAATTTCCTGCCCTGCCATATTATAGCAATATAGTTCACAATACGATAAGCCGATTTCCGCGTCGATAGTAAATTGTATAAGATCACCATAACCCGGTGAAAAAACATCCGGGAATACAGCTAAATTATTTCGGTATCCGGGTAATGCCGTAATGCTGTTGCGCGTTGCCGGCGTCATGCCCTGTTCTGCAACAGAGGCAGACCAGATGTCGCAATTATCCGAAGACATATGTTCGTATTGTTTTTCCAGACTCTTCCCGGAATGAAGTCTGGGATGATCCCGCAAATCACAGTGATCCATGATATTACCCATAGGATCATAAAGTGTTAAATCTGCTCCCGCGTTGGGAAGATTCGGTAAATAATCGAGAAGCAAAAGCCGGGTATTCGGAATGCTGTATTCCAGATCATGATTGTCGCTGATCACCGTAAAACCACGGCCTGGGCACCCGGCAAGTACTACCTGCGTACTATTAACTTCAAGCACCCAGTTCTGTAAATTGCAATTTTCCAGCGAGATTTCCAGTTCAATAAATTCTGTTTGCCCGTGGGTGTCAACAGGATCAAAAAGTACCTCATTGAAAAAGCAGGGAATTGAAATGTAGGGATAATAATAAATAATTTCTATCGAAAAAACACTGCTGTCCGAACAATATAGTTTGCAAGATTGAGTGCCTGCGTGAAATATATTCACAGTATCCGGCAAACAGAGCAAGGTATCGCCCGGACAACTGGCGGGTAAAAATATTTGTTGTGTGCCGTATTTAGTTTCAAAATACAAGGTTTGTTCCGGAAGCGGGAAATACCCGTCATTGATGATGTTCAGGATCAGCGTATCGTTTGCTGTAAAAAACATACCCGCTTCGGGACAGAAAAAATGATGCAGCTTTTGTTCAGTGATGTTTTCTTTTCCCGGTGAGCCGAATTGCGAGGCTTCCCAATTACGGGAATCACGATAATCCAGTGCCGTATCCACTAAAAGAAGTGCGCAATCATCGGGAATATCCCAATTATTGTCATAACGCAAATCACAAATAACGGAACCGGAAGGATTTAAAAGACGGATATCATCGCCGGAATTATTCAGGCTGCGCCACGCAGAGGGATAAATTACATTTTTTACATCCGGGAAATCATCGTAAAAAGCGTTTGATTGTGCAATGACCAGCATTGAATCGGGCATAAGTATATAATTGCTATCCAATAGTATAGCGCCCGTCTGGTCGGCAAATTGCAGTCCGCTGCATTGTATGGGAAGGGATGCACGGGAACAATACTCGATATATTCCGAAGAAAAGTTATCCCCGGTTTTACAAACAAACTCTGTAATAATAATTTCATCCGCTAAAACCGGAACATCCAAAATAGTTGATAAGATATCCATAATATCCGGATCTGCCGATAAGACAAGTTTGATCGCAATCGACCCTTTCATGCGCAGCGGGATTTGTATATTGCAAATACAGGAATCATCGTCCGCGAGCAGGATATTGTAGTCAAACCATGAAGAATCACATAGATCAGGGCGGTCCGCACCTATATCCATAATATATCCAATAGAAAAATGTGATATAGTGTGCAAGCCGGTATTCTTCACTGTGGATTCGAGTATGATGTGTTCATCTTCCACAAAAGCATGCAGAGAAATAAGCCGAAGTTCACGGTCTTTTGGGGAGGTGGAATTGCGTGTGCCCGGAGTGCCGCCGAAATACAAAGATTGCTGCCACAGATTTTCGTTTGTTCTGCAGCGCTCCATTGTAAAACCCGGATCCGGCCAATCCGGAGTACCAGTCACGTAGCTGTCAGATATTTGTCCTTGTGTATCCAACAATGAAAAGGGTTTTGATGTGCTGTTGGAAATACCGTACATCCCGAAACGGGAATCTTCAATCGTGAAACAAGAAATGGAATCGGGAATAAGGGAATCATATTCACCCGCATAGTTTGGATCCAGAATAAGTCCGTATTGTCCCGGCAACAGCAACGAATCCGGAAAAGCGATCACCCTATCTGTGTCCTGTGCGTCACAAAGAAAATACTGTGTAAGAACAATGATACTATCCGACATATTAACGATCTCAATAAATTCTCCGGTATTTTCATCATCCGGATCGATCATAAATTCATTAAAAACACACTGCGCATGTGCAAGTGATAAAATAATCAGGCATGATAAAAACTTCATGAATTGTTTCATGCAAAAATGTAAGCAAAAAGGAAATAAAAAAAGGTGACAAGGGTCACAGAATGCCGGATTTAATGTTTTATCAAATCTTGGTAAGCTTTTTGAGCTTCACGGACAATCTCCGCTTCATTGGGAACAACCCGATTTTGCATCAGGATCTTTCCGTCACAAATAACGGTATCGATACATTCGGCATCCGCGCTGTACACCATATTTGAAATAAGATGTCCGGATGGAATTAATCGGTGGTGATCGAGATCTACCAGCATACAATCAGCCAAAAACCCTTCCTTGATCTGTCCTGCGTTCAGGCCTACTGCTTCGGCTCCGTTCCGGGTTGCCATATCAAAAACCTGCTGCGCGGGAGCGCTTGTCGGATCCCCGCTGTCTGCTTTTGCCCGTAAAGCGGCAAATTTCATTTCATCCAGCATGGAAAGACTATTATTTGAGCTGGCACCATCTGTTCCAAGAGTAATAGGAATACCGTGTTCTATAACCGAATGATATTGAAATTTACCGGAACTTAATTTCATATTTGAAATAGGACAATGCGAAATAATAGCTCCGCTGCGTTTCAGGACATCCCAATCATTATCGTTAAGATGAAGACAGTGGACCGCCATAACATGTGGTCCAAGTAATCCGATCGAATCCAGATATTCCACCGGTCGCAAACCGAATTTTTTAAGCGAATTTTTCACCTCGGTTTCGGTCTCGGAAACATGGATCTGGATCATGCGATTTTGTTCTCTGGCACATTCCGCGCATTTCCGCAGGGTTTCATCCGAAACGGTATAGATGGAATGAGGACCGAAAGTAAAACGAATGCGCCCGGAGAAATCCGTTTCGTGTAAAAACAGATTGTCCGCGCAGCGCATTTGCTCATCCGATTTTCCGGGATCATCGGCATCGATCAGGACTAAAGATATATCTGCGCGCAGACCCATTTCTTCAACTGCCCGTGCCGCGCCAAGCGGATACCAGTACATATCGTTAAAATACACCGTGCCGGATTTGATCATTTCAAGTGCGGCCAAACGTGTACCGTGATAAACACTTTCTTCGGTTAGCCCGGTTTCTAATGGCCAGATATGATCGTGTAACCACGCAAACAGCTCAATGTCGTCTGCGTAAGAACGCATCAACGTCATAGCGGCATGAGTATGGGTATTGTAAAAAGCGGGAAGTATGGCAAACGTTTTTCCGTCAATTATGGTATCAGCCACAACATCCAATGAAGGAGCAATGTGGGAAAAATGCTTATTTTCGATAAATATGTCTACACGTTTATCGTGCAGTAAAACCTGTTTGATGAGTATCGACATTCTTATTCCTTATAGCGGTCGGGCCAGCATTTGATTAATCGTTCATAAATAAATTTTTCATATCCCAGGGATTTGGGTTTATATAAAATACCGTCAGGAAGATTTTCCGGTAAATAATTCTGTTTTGCGAAACCGTCTTTATGATCATGCGGATACTTGTATCCCATCCCGTACTGAAACTGACGCATCGTTTCTGTCGGCGCGTTTCGCAGATGTAAGGGCACAGATTGAAACCCCGTTTCTTTCACAGATTTTTGCGCAGATTGGATAGCCATATACGACGCATTGCTCTTAGGCGAAGCGGCCAAAAAAATCGTTACCTGCGATAAAACGATCGCTGCTTCCGGCATCCCGATAGCCTTTACCGCCTGAAATCCCGCGTTCGCGATCACCAATCCCTGCGGATCCGCGTTGCCGATATCTTCAGAAGCGAGAATAATTAGCCGGCGCGCGATAAAGACCGGATCTTCTCCCCCTTCAAGCATCACTGCCATCCAGTACACTGCCGCGTCCGGATCAGAGCCGCGCACACTTTTTATAAAAGCGGAAATAGTGTCATAATGATAATCACCGTCCTTATCGTAAAGCAGGGCGCGTTCCTGTAATGCTGTTTGGATATCTTCTTTGCTCAGAGATAGTGTAATATTTCCCGGGTCTTTTCCCCGCACAAGTTGTACGGCAATATCCAGCGTATTGTACATCTTGCGTGCATCTCCTCCGGAAGACAGGATAAGAAATTGCTTTACATCTTCCGGCAGGTCGATGGTATATTTGGATAAAACCACATCTTCGTTCAGCGCACGTTCGATAAGTGTGCTCAGGTTTTCGGGTTCTAAAGCTTGCAGACGGATGATCCGGCATCGGGATAAAAGAGGAGAGATCACTTCAAAAGACGGGTTTTCCGTGGTGGCGCCAATCAGCATGACATCACCGTCTTCCACCGTATGCAGCAATGCATCCTGCTGACTTTTGCTAAAACGATGGATCTCATCGATAAAAAGCAGGGTTTTCTTACCCATTTCATGGTTGGACGCTGCTTTCCGGATAATTTCACGAACATCCTTAACGCCGGCAGAAACAGCAGAAAGTTCATAAAACATCGCACCGGCTACTTTGGAAATAATCCGCGCCAGCGTCGTTTTGCCTGTTCCCGGCGGTCCCCAGAAGATCAGGGAAAACAAAGAATGCGATTGGATCATCCGGTGAATAAAATTTCCTTCGCCCACTAAATGAGTCTGACCAGCAAAGTGTTCAAGATCGGCCGGTCGCATGCGTGCAGCAAGGGGCGGAAGATTTGCGGATGATGTGAATAGCGTTTCTTTTGACATAAGGGAAAATAAGTATAATAAGGAAAAGATAAAAGATTAAAGGAAAATTTATCCTCCATAGCCCCGACCCTTCGGGGGCGAAGGAGGAAGATAAAAGT
>JAUXEL010000014.1 GCA_030620575.1 Fidelibacterota bacterium | reverse complement strand
TGGGATTTGGAAACATGTTTGGACATCTCTTCCACAAAGTGACCCGGAAGATTAGACAACTTTTTTAGATCTTTCCAAACCAAGTACACCAGACGTTTTTCTGTATTATTCATCGTTATATTGACAAAATCTCCGGTTTTATAATCGATATGGCGTGATAATTCATCCTTGATTTTATTACCCGTTGCCATCTGATGTGTTAATAAACTCAGAAATGCAAGCTGTTCCGCGCGGAACGCGCCTCCGCCTTCGGGCATGTAAGTTTCCTGGTCCCATTGAAGCACACTTGCCGCTGACTTGAGTTTCTGAATATCCAAAAGAATTTCTTTGAGTTTTTTCATGCTATGATCCTTTGCGTTAGACATTATTTATTTTCCCTAAGGTAGGAAAAAATTATTAAAATTTCATCTTAAATATTTTGATAATACCATAATGGCAGATTCTTTATAAGATTTAATTTATAGTAAATTCTTCGCTTTCCGGCCGGAATCCATTGTTTTTCATTGTATCTTGTAAACACATATAATATATTTTTGTGCTAAAAATTACTAAGGAGCTTCTGTGTCAACATTGGATAAAATCAAACATTGCGTGGTTCAGGGTCATATTGATGCTTCATCTAAATTCCCAAAAGACATGGAAGGAAAAGATGGCGTTCACGAATGGACCCAACAAGCAATTGATGGTGGTATTTCCGTTGAGGATATTCTTGCTCAAGGACTTATTCCTGCAATGAGCATTGTCGGGGAGCGCTATGAAAAAAATGAAATTTTTGTACCTGAAATGCTGTTTTCAGCTAAGGCAATGAAATCGGGGTTAGAGCTGATAAAACCCTTTTTAACGGAAGACAGTGATCTGATCTTAGGGAAAGTCATTATTGGAACTGTGCAGGGCGATCTGCATGATATCGGAAAAAATCTTGTTGGTATGATGCTTGAAGGTGCCGGATTTCAAATTGAAGATCTTGGTATAAATGTAACCGCACAAAAATTTTTGGAAGCAGCTAAAAACAATCCGGATGCCGTTATCGGTATATCCGCATTATTAACCGTCACCATGAAAAACATGAAAGGCATAATTGATTTACTGCATGCCAATGGTTTGAATAATAAGATCTTTATCGGAGGAGCGCCGGTTACGCCATCCTTTGCTGAAGAAATTGGTGCATCGGGATACGCTAAAAATGCAAATCAAGCGGTTAGGGAAGTCAAACGCCTTCTGGGTGTCGCCGCATAAAAAAAGGATATTTTTATGTTTTCGCATTTACGCAAACCAAATTTTGAACATTTTCAGCAGACATTATTTAATAAAACCAACGATTATATTCCACTTATCGAATTGGGTATCCATGCCGAAATGCGCGAAAAGATCATGGGCAAACCTATCGTTAGCGTACAGGATGAAATTGCATTTATGCGCAGTATGGGATATGATTTTATTAAGGTTCAACCGGGCATTCATATTGATACCAATCGGTCCATTGCCAAAAACGCAAACGTAGCAACAGATCGATCCTGGTCTTCCGAGCACGATGGTGTGGTTCAGAACTGGGAATCATTTGAAAAATACAACTGGACAACGATTAATGACTTAGAGTATTCCCGGCTCGAAGAAGCGGGTAAACTTATCCCGGATGATATGGGCATTATCGGCCAGTACGGGGATATTTATACCACTGTCTGGGAAATGCTCGGGTTTGAAAATTTTTCTATGAAAATGTACGAAGACCCGGAATTTATTACAGCAATGTTTAAAAAAATCGGCGAGCTGGTCGTTAGCATGTTTGAAACTATGGCAAGCATGGACTTTGTGAAAGTTTTATGGTACAGTGATGATCTTGCTTATTCTTCAGGATTAATGGTAAGTCCGGATTTCATTCGTGAAAATTTATTTCCCTACATGAAGCGCATCGGCGAACTGGCTAAAAAACGCAATATTCCCTTTCTTTTTCATTCAGACGGTGTGTTATACGATGTTATGGATGATTTGATCGATAATATCGGTATTACCAGTTTGCACCCTGTAGAGCCTCTTTCTATGGATATGGCAGAACTAAAAGACCGTTATGGCAAGAAACTTTGTCTTTGCGGCGGAATTGATATTGACCAACTTTGTCGCGCTACCCCGGACGAGATTCGCGATCTGACACGAAAATTTATTGCTATCGCGCGGGGTAAGGGCGGATGGTGTGCCGGTTCATCGAATTCTATTCCTGAATATGTTAAACCTGAGAATTATTTAGCAATGATTGAGACGATTCTCAAAGAAGGACAGTGGTAAGCTTGACAGGATCACAGGATTAACCGGATAAGATAAGGGCTGTTGAAATGCCGGCTTGTCCGGCGTAGTCCCGATACTTCGAGACAAAGCCGGAAGACAGTGTTGAAAGAGGAACAGTGGTAAACCTAACAGAATAAATTATTTTGACAGGATAACTGGATATACAGGATAGGGAAAAGAGTAAAAAAAGAGTTCCCGGGGATGAGGCAAAAAAGGAAGGACTTAAGGAGAAATAAAATTACCATCCTGCCCCGATCAATTCGGGGAAGACTGATGCCTGTTCCTTATGTTATCATTTCATTAATGGCATTTTCTCATCTTTCCATACTTTCATCCTCAATATTTAATCCTGCAATAAAAAACCCTCTCGGAAGAGGGCTTTTTTATATAAACCTATGGTCTTTTTAAATGATTTTATAATTTCGACGCAACTTCTTCAGCTACTTCGAGCGAAGTATTGCTGCCACCCATATCATAGGTTTTTACTTTGCCTTCAGCAATCACAGCTGCAACCGCATTTTCCAGTCGTTCGGCCATGTCTTTTTCGCCCAACCAGTCGAGCATCATTTTAACTGTCAGGATCATGGCAATGGGATTGACCTTGTACTGGCCGTAGTATTTTGGTGCGGAGCCATGGGTCGGTTCAAACACAGCCAATTTATCACCGATATTAGCAGAGCATGCAAATCCGAGTCCACCGATCAACTGCGCAGAAAGGTCGGAGAGAATATCCCCGAACATATTTTCTGCAACGATGACTTCGTAGTTTGCGGGGTTTTTGACCAACCACATACATTGCGCATCAATATTGGTTTCCCATAATTCAATATCCGGGTAGTTTTTTGCTACTTCCCGGGCGGTGCGGATCATAAGACCGCCGGTTTCGCGAAGGACATTGGGTTTGTCGCAAACTGTTACCGCTTTTTTCCCGTATTTTTTGGCGAATTCAAAAGCATTGGTAACAATACGCTTGCAACCCTGTTTTGTCATAATACGCGTGGAAAGCGCAATATTCTCAAGTCCGGCATTTTTGAATTTTTTCATCTTCGGATGGTTCTTATCCAATACATCATAAACATCCTGCGGCAGAGGGAAAAATTCAATTCCCCCGTACATACCTTCTGTGTTTTCACGGAAAATAGTAATGTCGATATCGTTCTTATAATTTAAGGGATTTCCTTTGTAGGCTTTACATGGCCGCATATTTGTATGTAAGTCAAACAATTGACGCAAGCGGACAATCGGACTAAAATACACTAAGCCTTTACCTTTCAATTCGGAATTTAATTCTTTTGCTGCTTCATCCTTGGGTTTGGATGTAATGGCGCCAAAAAGAGCACAATCAACTGTTTTTAACATATCAATTGTTCGTTCAGGCAGTGCCTCCCCTTCTGTTTTCCAGTATTCCCACCCTATATCGCCATGAATATACTCGGCATCAAGTGCCAATTTATCCAATACGATCTTGCCTGCTTCCATGACTTCGTTACCTACACCGTCTCCCGGTAACCAACCAATGCGGTATTTTGCCATTTTCTCACCCCTTAATTTACCTGTTAATATAAAACATGCCACACATTGTGGCTGCTATCGTCATTAATTATAAATAACATTTAAAATTATTATGCTTTTCATTAAAATGCAATCTTATACGGAAAATTTATTGAATATTTTTCCCCAGAAAATACCCGCCTACTACCACTGCAAGGCTTAAGCTGAAATTTGCTGCAATATTGAGTATTCCCAAGCTTATTTCAGACGATTTGAAAAGAAAAATAGTTTCATAACTAAAAGCCGAAAAGGTGGTAAAGGCACCTAATAATCCAATCGCCAAGAAAAAGCGCAGTTCGCTATATTCTCCGGCAAAACCAAGGAATATAGCCAGGAAAAAGGATCCAATTACATTAACAATAAGTGTTCCCCAGGGGAATCCCCCGTTGCTCATATTATAACATAAACTTGAGATACTAAAACGAAGGACGGCGCCCACTGCGCCGCCCATCGCTATAAAAAGATATTTCATCATATTGTTTTAATATAAATATCCCAGTCCGATATACAGACCGGTACTTCCGTCGTTTGAACTTCCGGCAAATCCGTAGTCCACAGCGAGGATCATATTTTGGTTCATGGCTAATTTTATACCCATTCCGTATCCAATATGCAGAGTTTCATCAGATCCTGAAATGTAGTCGGAATAGACTCCTGCGGGGATATTGGTTTTATCATATTGATACGGCTGAATCACCATACCGGCATCAACAAAAGGGTTAATTCCAAAATAGAAATTTTGATTTGCCAGAGTAAAATGAACAATTTTCCAGCGTGCTTCCAGGTTCCCGTAAACATATCCGTCACCAACCATACGTGCTCGCATAATACCGCGTACGGTTTTATTTCCACCGAGTCCGTCAACTGTAGTTCGCGAATTCGGCATCATGCCCTGAAGATAAAAAGGCATTGTCCCGGCAACGACACCTTGATAACCTAAACGGTATGTTAGTGATAAATTCTTTGGGATCAATGTGAAATATTGACGGTGAATTGCTGCGACCTGCAACCATCCGGTCTCATTTCCGGCAAATCCCGGAGCTGCGGTAATAACCAGTTCGTCCCACAATCCGGTCATGGGGCATGCTTCGTTATCACGGGTGTCATAAACAATTCCGCCTTTTAGGTATGTGACAATCCCGCCATCGGCTTCTGAAGCTGTAATAGCGTCCCAGTTAACAAAATCATCGTAGAGAGTTGTGTTATCTGTGAATGTGCTGTCCCACGCACGTGTTTGCGTAACCGAACCAATATTAAAATTCATGAAACCCAGTCCACCCAACCAGCGAAAATTATCGCCGGCGATATTGCCCTGAAAATTGACAAGGAAACGAAAGTAATTCCGTTGCATTGCATAATACAGACGGTTTTTATAATCAGCGGATGTTTCATCCAGCCAAGACGCATTATAAATCGATTCTGCACCATTAAAGCCATAAAACCCCCAGGTCTGTTGCACTATGTTGCTGAGATCTGCCGTAATGCGAATGCCCGGAATCAGGTGTTTTGAATCGTATGTTATTTGCGCAAGTCCTGCTCCTTTGGTCGTTTGGTTCCACTCCACATAAACATTATGAAAATATTCCGGGTAAATAGAACCATCACCATAAAAGAATATGTTGGCCAGCAATCCGTACTGAAATCCGGTGTCGGAATTGTATGCGACAGACGGTAAGGGTCCAACATTTATGCCAGTTTTAATAATATCATCCGCCATCGCCAGGGTTGTCAGCGCGATGATAATAACCATCAAAATACGTAATGTGTTTTTCATGTTTCCCTCCATTTTTAAACAATTACTTCCGTCGAATATAAGAAAAAGAATGATAGGTTAAAACACTTTTTGTGTGCCACAAAAAGAAGACAAAAGATAAAAGTAAAAAGATAAAAGTTAAGATGGGATATTCTCCGAAGGTTTGCTGCGTTAAGGTTACTTCAGCTACGCAGGCTGTGCTTTAGCGTAAGGGGAAGGCAAAAGTAAAAAGTGGAAGGAGAAACAAACTTGTTCTCCGAAGCTCCACCCCGACCCCGAAATATCGGGGCGGGGTCGGAGTGCAGGAGAAAGGTAAAAGTATTTACCCTGTAATGCGGTGTATATCTTCTTTGACTTCTAAATTTTTGAATTATTATTAAAACAATTCCAATTGCGTTTCTGCCCGTCGTGGAATATGCTTTTTGGGTGATAATGGGTAAGCCTTTTTTAATGCCGCTATGCGTTCATAAAGAGCAGTACGGTATGTTTTTTTGGCAAAACTTCCCTGATAATAATCCAGATATTTAGGATACAGATCCGGAAACTGCGTTTTTATAAAATGCAAAAAACTGCCACGCGTAGGCCCCCGCAGGTTTAGAAGTCCGGGGATAATATAATCCACATCCGCTGCCTGTGCCGATTGGAACAAACAGGTTAAATTTTCCTCTGTATCTGTTAAAAACGGCAGGATGGGCATCATGAGCACACCCGTGCTTGCCCCGGTTTTCCTGAACGTTTTCAACACCTCAAAGCGTGCAGTTGTCGGGGTTGAATACGGTTCGATTTTTTTTCGGATATTTTCATCGCAACAGATAATGCTTAATGTAATATTCGCTCCGGCAACCCGTGCCAGTTCGCTATACAGATCAATGTCCCGCAGTATAAGTGTGGATTTTGTCGATATTGAGGCGGGGGTTTTATATTTTATCAGCAATTTTAGAATTTCCGGCATCAGTTTCTTTTTCGCTTCAATGGGCTGATAACTGTCAGTAACACCACCCAAATTGATGGTTTCGTGTTTCCAGTATCGTGAGCGTAATTTTTTTTCAAGGCATTCAACAATATTTTCTTTGATATAAATTTCACCAAAAAAATCGCCCGAATTTAGATATTTGTGAGAATACAAGGCATAACAGTATTGGCATTGATGTGCACAACCGCGGTAAATATTTAAATCCCATTTGTAGGGCAAATAATTGCTCTTGATCTGATTTAGTGCAGTTTTGCAAATGATGGTTTTGTACATGAATGAATATACTATGTTTGAAGGGAATATGAAATATTGATGTGATTAACAAATTACTTTTAGGTTGGCGGGTCTTTCTTTTCTTCCCATCTCCTCTTTTCGCTCTTTATCGGTCGTTAACCTCTAATTACCAGTTATCCTTTGATAAAATTGTTTTATCCTTTCCTGCGATGTATTAACTTATTGCTTCATTATAAGGAATGTATTATGAAAAAACTCATAAGAATAATCTGCCTCTTTGGTCTTTTTGCCTTTTTATTGGCGCATCCGGTTGATATATCAACAGCACAGACTGTAGCCGCGCGCGTTTTCCCGCAAAAAATACTTTCTACCTGTGTTGCTGTTTCTGATCATCTTTATTTAAGCACTTTTAGGCATGGTGGATTTGTCTTAACGGCTCGCGATGATGTATTTCCTCCGGTTTTAGCTTATTCCGTTTCTTCACCTACTGAATTTCAGCATGCTGCATTTCAAAATTATTGCATGACTTATACCCACCAGATGCGTGAACATGTTTCGCAAACACGGGATATTCATCCTGATTGGAATCGTTATCTGACCGAACAATTTCAAAAGCCTGCAGTTTCTACAGAAGTATTGCCATTGATCAGCAGCACCTGGAATCAAGCACAATATTACAATGATAAATTTCCCTATTTTGTTACTCCCGGTGATACTGATCAGCAAGCTTATGTGGGGTGTGTTGCTGTTGTTCTGGGTCAACTTTTGCGTTATTACGAACATCCCCTGCGTGGCATCGGTCGACGCTGGTATTATAGTAATGATACCGATAGTATCCTCAGTGCCTGGTATGATACGACATATTATGATTGGGAAAATATGCCCGATTCTCTCTGTACGCGCTATGGGGCACTGACGGCTCCGATGGATCAGGTGGAAGATGTGTCTCTGCTGCTATACCAGTCTGCTGTTTCGGTTGATATGGAATTAAAAACCGATGGCTCTTCTGCCAGTTACGACGACATGATGTATGCCTTGGTAAGCTATTTTGACTACGGTCCGGATATGGTCTACGACGAAGCTGAAAATTACGGTCTGCTGTCTGAATGGATCAATGTCTTAAAGCAGGAATTAGATGGTGGATATCCTATCCCTTACCGCGGACAAGGTGATGGCGGACATGCCTTTCTTTGCGACGGATATCGGGTGACAACCGATACCTATTTCCATTTTAATTGGGGGTGGGGCGGCTCGTATGACGGTTGGTTTTTGCTTACTGCTCTGACTCCGGCTGAAGATCATGATTATACGGAAATGCAGGGTGCCGTAATTGGTATTCGATCAAACACGGACGATATCACCCGCTTTGCCTACAGCGGATTTGAGGGCTGGCAAGCCGGATGGATATACGACGGTGCCGGATTTTATTCTGAAGGTTCTTATGACATGGTATATACCGGCAATCTAGCCTATGGGTTTGACGCTATCGATCAGTGGCTTATTAGTCCAAAAATTTATATCCCCAACGATGACAATGCCGAACTCTCTGTTTGGGCAAAAATGCTGAACTCGGGAAAACAATGCAAGGTTTTTTTATCACAAACCGATACCCTGCATAGCAGTTTTACGGTTGATTTGGGTACTATTTCACCTCATGATCAAAATTGGGTGGAATATACCTTTAATTTACGGTCATATAAAAACACTGATGTTCATATCGGCTTTGAATACCTTTCCTCACATGGATATATTACGCTTGATGATTTTATGATGAGTACCCCGAAAGTTGAAGATGCCGTGCTAAACATCCATCCGGAAAATTATGCTTTATTGCAGGTTTATCCCAATCCCTTTAACCCAAGAACAGCTATCAGCTATCAGCTGTCTGCCATCAGCGATGTTGATCTTAATATATATAATGTTCGGGGGGAAAGGGTACACGCGATAATAAGGGAAACGCAGGAAGCGGGAATATATACCTTTAGCTGGGATGCCTCGCACCAATCTTCGGGTATTTATTTTTGTTCTTTAAATATTAATGGAAAACAGCAATTAATACAGAAAATGGTATTGGTTAAATAAAATGAAAAAAACCTTTACGATCGCTTTTATTCTTGTCTTTCTGATAGCAATGCCTTTTCTCGCTCCTCTTTTTCCTGAAGGTTGGCGCGCATTGAGTATTTTGCCTCCCTTGATCGCAATTGTTCTGGCATTCACGAGTAAAAATGTGGTGTTTTCGCTGTTTACAGGAGTTTTTTCCGGGGCATATTTAATTGTTTTGCAGGACGGCTCCCGGTTAACCGCATTGATCCGTGCTTTTGTACTTGTAACCAAGGAAATAGTTGCCTCCTTATCCGATTCCTGGAATGCCGGAATTGTGATTCAAACTTTTACCATTGGCGGATTGATCGCTCTGGTTTCTGTGATGGGCGGTACGCGTGCCATTGCAGAAAAATTATCCAAACGCGCAAGATCGGCAGCTTCTGCACAAATTTATACCTGGATGATGGGTATTTTTATTTTCTTTGACGACTACGCAAACTTGCTGACAGTGGGACCTATTATGCGACCCGTCACGGACAAGATGAAAGTATCCCGTGAAAAGCTTGCCTTTATTATTGATTCAACTGCGGCACCCATTGCAGATATTGCTCTCATTTCAACTTGGATTGGTTATGAGTTGGGCTTGATCAAACACGGCTATGCAATGCTGGGTCTTGAGGTTAATGCTTATAGTGTGTTTATTCATACTATTCCCTACCGGTTTTATAGTCTGCTTATTTTGTTTTTTATTTTTGTCAGCGCAAAAACCCGGCGGGATTTCGGACCTATGCTAAAGGCAGAACGCCGAGCATATTGGGAGGGAAAAGTTGTAGCCGATGATGCTACTATCGTACCGGCCGTAGACACTGAAAAGCTTCCCGTTGCTGATGGTACCGTATTGAAAATATCCAATGCTTTAGTGCCTGTTTTAACATTGATCATTGGCGCATTTATTGCTTTGTTTTATAATGGGTATCAAAATATCATGGACGGTAATGATATAAACCTTATTACATTGGTGTCATCTTCATTTTCATTTACGGTTTTGCGTGAATGTTTTAGTGCATCCAATGCCAGTGTTGCGTTGACCCAATCTGCGATCCTTGCCAGCCTTGTTGCTATTTTTATGGGATGGAAACAAAAGATCTTTTCTATGAAAAATGCTGTAAATACATGGATAAAAGGCGCCGGTGCTATGGTTATCACTATTACAATTCTAATTTTAGCATGGTCTCTTAGCGGGGTTATCGGCCAATTGGGTGCAGCAGATTATCTTGTCGGAATAATAGGCGGGAAAATTCCTCCTTTTTTGTTATCTGCAATTATTTTTATCTTAGGGGCGGTTATATCTTTTGCTACCGGCACTTCTTACGGTACTATGGGTATTTTAATGCCACTGGCTATTCCGCTGGCTTATGCAATCTCTCCGGAACCTGTGTTTTTATACATGACTATTGGTGCAGTGCTGACAGGTGCGATTTTTGGAGACCATTGTTCTCCGATTTCAGATACTACGATTTTATCATCTATGGGTGCCGCCTGCGATCATATTGCGCATGTTAATACTCAGTTAATGTATGCATTGCCGGTTGCCGCTATCGGTATTCTTGTCTGTTTTATTCCAACATCGCTTGGCTTACCGGTATTTGTGAGTTTATTAATCGGTTTTACCTGCATTGCCGCATTGGTATTAATTGTCGGGAAAAAGGTTGAAATAAAATAAATGTATTTTAAGACGCGGTGATTTGTTTCCAGCATGCCTCGCATGCAGTTTGAAGTTCGTCTTTTGTGCCGTTGTTTTCAATAATATAATCTGCACCTGCGCGTTTTTGTGTTTCCGGTATTTGCAGGGACATGCGCTTTTTAATACTGTCTTCATCCAGAGTTTTCCGCGCAACAGCACGTCGGAGACGGATATCTTTATCTGTTGTTACAAGAATAATAGCATCAAACAGTGTTTCATATCCGGCTTCCATTAGTACCGCGGCTTCCACTATTAATACTCCGGGGATAGTCCGTGTAGCTTTTAAATATTTTTCCAAATGTTGTTTCAATAAGGGATGGGTTAATGCGTTCAGGCGTTTTTGGTTTTCGGTACTGCCGAAAGCCCGCTTTGCGAGCATCGCGGTCTGAAGTTTACCGTCGATATAGCAGTCTGATCCAAAAACATCTTTTATTTTTGCGATAAGGGTTGGATTTACTTGCAATAAACTTTTGGCAATATCATCCGCGTTTAAGATATTGGCACCCAAGTCGTAAAACATGTTTAAAGCGGTGGATTTCCCCGAACCCAGTCCGCCGGTCAAACCAATGTGTTTCATTTTTGATTATCTTCGATCTGTTCTAAATTTTCAATATCACTGTCCAGTATATCTTGTAAAGCG
Organism: Fidelibacterota bacterium; assembly: GCA_030620575.1. Classification (GTDB taxonomy): domain Bacteria; phylum Fidelibacterota; class Fidelibacteria; order Fidelibacterales; family Fidelibacteraceae; genus M50B103. Next base: position 6,785 of record JAUXEL010000014.1, on the reverse strand, counting down.
TCAGTCAGCTTCTTGAGGCCTTTTTGTTGGGCCGCTGTCAGAAAATCTTGTATTTCATTAAGGGGAATATTTTCTTGTGTATTATCTTCGAAATCGCATGTTACGGTTTGAGTAAAAATGTCGATTTTCCGGATATAACCTTTTCGTTTATCTTTTAATAGCGGTTCATCCATTGGTGGATATTTTTTTAGTTCATCTACATAAAAACCATGTTCATAGAGCAAACAGCATTTTAATTTACCACACTGACCGCTAAGCTTTACGGGATTCATGGGGAGGCTTTGATCTTTTGCTATTTGTGTGCTGACCGGCTCAAAGGTTTCAAGAAAGGCTCCGCAACACAGCGGTAATCCACAGGATCCCACACCACACAGACGTTTGGTCTCATCGCGTACCCCGATCTGTCGCATTTCAATGCGTGTTCGGAACATGCCCGCAAGTACCCGCACTAATTCTCTAAAATCAACCCGTTCTTCTGCGGTATAATAAAACGAGAGTTTTTTACGGTCCAGTTGGTATTCCACATCCATTAATTTCATTACTAAATCCAGTTCCCGGATTTTTTCGTTTGCCTGTTTAAATATTTGCTGTTCGTCCCGGCGATTTTGTTCTATGGTTTTGATATCCCTGATGCTGGCTTTACGAATGATTTTATAGGGTGAGACAGAAATTTTTGGTTTATAGTCCTCTGTTACCGCTGTGACTTCTCCGAGATCCTGTCCTTTTTCGGTCTCCACGATTAACCGGTCACTCGACTGTATGGGGAAATGCATGGGATTTAAATAATATTCCCTGTGATTTCCTTTAAATTTCAATTTAATTAATTGTTCATTCAATGGCTAATTAGTCCTTATGATAGGTTAGATATGCGTCAACACCTGCTCCAATTGCCGGTGCCTCGCGTAATTTAGAGGTTTTGATAATATCTTCATTAAATACTTCATTTTTCATATAGTGTTTTTTAAATTTGACATCAAGATAAGGTGAGTCGTTAATAAATTTACTTAAAAATTCAAGAAAAGATTCATAAAATATATTTTTCCCTTTCGACGATTCCAGCAAGTCGCCTAAGCGCTGCCCAATGATGATACTGTCCAATAAAGTACCGAGGTAAGGATGTTTGTCGTCGAGATCTGCACGATTGGAGTTGACAAAATCAAAGGAATGATGCCATCCGCAATAGATAGTTACAATTCGCTCAAAAAGCAGTTTCGCAATATTATAGCTAACATCGTTAAAGGTTCGTTTTGCTGCGGGATCATCATCATACAATGCCATGATCTGTGGTGGGTAAATGCCTTTTTCATTTAGTTCCACAACAGGTAAATCGGCAAATTCGCTATATATGGTTTGAATGCCATTTGACGATGCAAAGCGTTCCATGGATTTGCCTTCACTGTTTTTCATTTCCCAGGCCTTGGCAATCCAGGTTTTTGTTTGATCAAAAGGCAAAAGTTTTCCTTTTAATTTCATTGCGTCTGCTACGCCTGTACCACCACCAAGATAGTAGGAGTTCGTAATATTCCGAAAAAGCCCGTTTTGGCTATATTCTTCACCAATTCCGCAATAATCGGCATCACTTCCAAGATGGTGAATGGGTTTATCCATGATTATACCGGAAGCTTCAACGCGTTTTTCAATGATCTTGCAATATTCCGGCATCCGGGGTCCATTTGCCAGAGCTATAATTCCGCGTTTGTCTTCCGATTTCAATCCGGGCATCCCGATGCCCACCAGTACGCGATCTGCACCTACGGTTTTTGCCAATTCTATAATTAAATCAGCAGCAGCATACATATATGCCTTACCGTGCAATTTTTCTTCTACTGTTAAGTCAATTTCGCCTTCGTTCATTTCTCCTAGCTGTAATTGAATATTTACGGGTTTAAACGATGGCATAAATTCGTCATATTCACGATATTCTTTCACAACATTAATATCGCCAAGCATAAATGTTTTATCTTTTTTTACTTCAGTTGTCCATCCGCTGACTTTGGTTGCGCCTCCGTCAATTCCAACTAATAATGTTCCAGGCATATTTACTCCACCGTTAAAATATAAATGTATTTACATTGGGGTGAACTTACAATTTTTTCATTCAAAATGCAATGAGAGAGGTTTATCAATTGAGAATTGAAAAGGGGAAAATACGGAAAACCTTTCTCTTGAGGTGAAAGATTATTGCAAACGAAAATATATTGAACCTCGCTGGGGTTCTATGTCAATAAAACACGTTATATCTATAATGTTTAACCGCTCTGCGGTTGTTTGCTAATTTGCGTAAAATATATGTTATTGCCTGTCCGGCGTAGTGCGCCGAAGCTACGATTTTAATCAGAGCACGGGTGCACGAAGACGGATTCAACCGCTCTGCGGTTACTTGCTGGTATGTGGATAGACCATAAGAACTCCGTTAGGGGTTCAACAACATTTATATTTTCTTTTTATTTTTTATTAAATGCCTGACGTCTCAAGATCGTTTCCTCGCGAACCCAGTCTTTGGCATTATCATTTCTATCAACGGTGTTCTGATCAATGCTATGATCGGTACCCCCGGCGTGGCGAACGACCTTGTATATTGGATCCCAAACCCGGCCAATTTTGTATTGTTCTGAAATTTTGCCGACTAATTCATAATCTTCGCCGTAATTTCGCGCATAAGGATCATCGTTGATACTAAAATAACCAACATTTTTTATAACTTCAATGCGTACGGAGCGTGGGGCGCCGGCGCCGTTAATGCGTAACAGATTATTGCGACCGTTATCATCGGTCCATTCATCATGGGTTACCACCGGCATATCTTCTACACGGGTAATACTCCCGTTTGAATGTTTTTCCCAAACTTCGTAGGAACCGATAACCATGCCAATTCCCGGATCGGTATCATAAACTGCCAAAAGTTTTTCTACGGCATCTTCAATCAACTGATCATCTGAATCCAGTTGTACATAATATTTGCCGCGTGCCATCTTCGCACCCAAATTCAGACACATACCAATACTGTTGATGTCCAGGACATAGAGACGTACGTCCGGTTTTGCAGGATTATATTTTATGCCGCCTTTCATATAGTCGCGGACAATACCCGCTGTCAGATCTTTATCACCGCCATTGACCATAACGATAACCTCAATATCCTGTACCGTCTGACACTGTACACTTTCAATAGCCAAACCAATAAATTCAGGGCGGTTGCCCACGGGAATGATCACGGATGCTTTAAGGGTAGATTTATCTTTATATTTCGTATTTTTCGGCATAAATACACCGGGCGCCATGTATGCGCCGATACGTTTCAAGTGTTCTGTAATTGCGTGTTCGGCTTCTAATTGGATGTTTTTTCCTGCCTTTAAATAATCAAAAACATCAGTTTCTTTTCCCGCTGCAATCACACGGTAAAATGAACCGCTATAACGGTTTGCAATGCGATATAATTTATTGTTCTCTGATATCTTTAAGCGTAGATCGTATAAATGATTGTATTTCACCGATTCATCAAATCCGCCAATAGTTTCCAATGCAGATCTTTTGACAAATAAAACTTTTCCGTAGTCCATATTGTCCCGGACACGGCCAAGATGATGATCCAGTAAATGAATTTCCTTTACTTTTCCGCCGTCTTCCAGTTCATAGCTGGTATAAAAAAGGCCTGCATCTGCCTGGCGTTCAGCGCCAAGGACAAAGCCATCAATGGCTGCTTTTTTCATCATGATCGGATTGTCCCGATTATCTATTAGTAAGACCCATTCTCCGCTTGCCACTGCAAGTGCTTTATTTAAATTAATTGCAACATTTTTTTGGCAAGCAATAAATTTGGGGTTAAGTGCGGCAAATTTTTCTTTGGCTTTTGTCGGATCGTCCGTAATAATAATAGTTTCAATGTTTTTATAGGTCTGTCCGGCGAGGCCTTCAATTTCTGCTTTTACGTGTTCTTCGCTAAATGCTTTTTCTTTGTAATAATAAAAAATGACACTTACTTTTATCATTTTACGTCCTTTCTTTATTGTTAATTACTTTTTATTCAGGTCTAATATAACCAAATGCAGGTTAAAATTAAATATAATTAGGATTTTTTTTCCGGAAAAACACTTCCGGAACTGTATTAAAATCTGCCAATGAAAATGGTTGCTATACCAATTACCATAAGGATTTTCAGGGCAGTGGCCATTTGATAATAATTTATAGTTCGTTTTATCTGGAAAAGTTGAACCATAATAATGATCAGCGGCAACCCCACACCAATAATACCCATGAAAAAAAACCATTTCCCATATAATCCCACTACATAAGGAATGGGTATAATCGGCAAAAGCATGAGGATTATTATCCCGGCAATAATCCGGGTTGGCGTTTCTCCAATAGCTACCGGCAGCGTTTTACTGTGGTAAGCACTGTCACCTTCAAGATCTTCCAAGTCTTTTATGATCTCGCGAATCAGTGATAACACAAAGCAGAACACAGCCGGTACATAACCGATGCTCATATCGCCAAATGCCAGAGCTGCAAATAAAAAGGCAAGGGAGGATAAAAACGCAATTACGATATTTCCGACTAAAGCAATGTGCCTCAGGCGGTGAGCATACCAAAATAAAAAAGGTGTCGTAACAAAAAGGGCGATCACAAGTGTCCAAATTCCCAATATCCATCCCGCCAGATTTCCCAAAATGAGCATAATTATCATAAATCCGCGGGCGTCTTCCGTAGAAATTAATCCGGATGGCAACGGTCGTTTGGGTTTATTGATCTTATCAATTTTTATATCACAAATATCATTGTAAGCATTGCCGGCCGCTGTGATAAATACAACACAGATCAATGCAAGTGCCACACGCCATACAGGTGGATAAGGATCAAAAAAAGTGGATGTAACTAAAATTAAAAAAGCTACAAGTCCCATGTTTGCCGGCCGCGCCAGAATAATGTATGGTTTTAGATTAAATTTCATATTGTTATCATTCCTACTATTAAATAAACGACAGCTGCTATCGCAGCACTAATAAGCGCATAGGGAATTTGCGTGCTAACGTGGTCAATATGGTCACAAGCTGACGCCATGGATGCTACAATAGTGGTGTCGGATATCGGCGAACAGTGGTCACCGAATACCCCGCCGCCAAGGACAGCGGAAACAACCAGCGGTAATCCGATATTCATATCCAGCGCCAGTGGAACGGCAAGAGGTATCATCAGAGCAAAAGTGCCAAAGCTGGTTCCGGTAGAAAAAGCAATAAAGGCGGCCAATGCGAAAACCATTAACGGTATCAGTCCGGCCGGCATTGAGCCCGAGAGTCCTTGTGCTACAAAAGCACCGGTGCCTAATGCTTTACATGTGGCGCCCAGTGAAAAAGCAAGCATCATTAAAAGGGCTAAAGAGATCATCCCTCCGGCGCCTTTAAGGATCAACTCGAAAATTTCTTTTCCTGACATCATTTTTTGCACGCGGTACATAATACCGGCAACAGCAATTGCGAGTGTAACAGACCAAAATACCGCCGTTGCGCCGGAGCCTTCCGCAAGAATGCCAAGCAAGCCTCCTTGCTGCAGTGCCTCAGAAAGACCAACGGACCTGCCTGCGGCCATGGATATTTTTTGCAGACCTGTTATAATTAATGCCATTGGCATAAATAAACTCATTACAATGACAGGAATTATCATATTGCGAGCACGTTTTTTTATCCCTTCAACAGGCTTAATTCCGGTTAAATTCTCATCCATCATCGGAATAGCGCCATCCGGGAGAAGTTTGCCTTCTTCGCGAACGCGTTTTTCTGCTTTGCGCATTTTTTTAAAATCAAAGGGAGTTAAAATAAAAAACAATACCGTAAACACGGTAATAATAGAATAAAAGTTCAAGGGAATGGATTGGATCAGAACTTGTGTGGCGTTCCCGATCCCCTGGGTTGCCAGAAGTCCAATAGTAAAAGCCCCCCAAGCATTCAATGGTATCAGCATACATACCGGAGCTGATGTGGAGTCGGCAATATAAGATAATTTTTCGCGGGAAATGCCCATCTTGTCAAACAGTGGACGGCAGACTGATCCCACAATAAGGATCTTAATACTGGACTCAATAAAAATAATAATACCGAGTCCCCATGCCAGCAGATTAGCTCCCTTGCGTGATTTTATCCACTTTTTATCTAAAACATATTTAACAAAGCCGTCAATTCCACCTGAACGCTGTGTTAATGCAATTAAGCTTCCGACCATAGCGGAAAATAAAATAACCTGTGTGTTTCCGGGATCATTAAATACCTGAACAAGCGATCCCAGCATATCACCGGCACCACGTATTGGATTCCACCCATTTAATACTGTCCACCCGAGCCAAATTCCGGCCCCCAAAGAAATAAATACTTGCCGTGTTTTAATCGCTAAACCGATTGCAAGCAGTGGCGGTAAAAGTGACAGCCAACCATACGTGTCCATGGACGCTCCTTCTTGACATTTTTAGTCTGTATTGGGGTGTTCCCCTGTGCACCTTATTATAGAACAAAATATTTAAAAATAAAAACGGTATTTTAATCACTGTTGAAGAGTTTAGGGTTTAGAGTTTCCAGAGCTTCGCCAAAGCTTCAGTCAGCTACGACGGACCAGTCTTCCCCGAATTAATCGGGGCCTGGCAGGTGATTTTTTTACAATTATATTTCCAATTATAAGTACAGACAAGGCAGTGCCTTGTCTCTTCTATCTTCTATCTTCTTACTGTCTACTGACTTCTGCCTACTGCTTACTGTTTGCTATTCGCTGTTCAGATACAAACCGGTAAATATATCCTGCCG
>JAUXEL010000023.1 GCA_030620575.1 Fidelibacterota bacterium | reverse complement strand
CCCATAACAACATCACTAAACCAGTGCTGATTATCGTCAAGACGCTGGAATGCTGTCAGCATTGCCATCGCGTATGCCGGAACACCGGCCTTCCAGCCGTACCACATCTGGTATATGGTTGCCGTTGCAAACGCGACACTGGAATGTCCTGAAGGGTAGGAATGATGATTGCGGCCATTGAGGCGTAAACGTCCCGCACTGTATTTTAGTGCATAAGTCATCGCAACTGTCGTCACATTGGAAACTGCCCAATAACGCATTGGCTCAAGGTAGTTTCCGGTCTGATATCCTTTCCCGACAGCACCCAGAGCGGAGACGGCAAATGCCCAGTAATGATCGACATAGGAATCGGCAATAGCGTCTATCACCGGAGGCAGATACGTTTTTTTGGTCATAAATTCCCGAACAGGTTTATCAATCAGGAGGGTCAATCCCGACACGCCGGTACCAACTGCCAATCCGGCATATCCCTGCCAGGTTTTTGCTACTTCAGGCAGAACACAGCGAAAATAATCACCGTTACTTATCTGCGCAAAAGCACTTGAAATCAGCAGAACAGATATTAATAATATTTTTTTCATCGGTGAAAGATAAGGAAATCAAGTATAAAGGCAAAAGTAAAAAGCACAAAGACATGGGTAGTAATATGTTTAGAGGTTTAGGCTTGCCCTCCCCCGAATTAATCGGGGCTAGCTGGCGGAGAAGGAGGGGGTTTAGAAGTTTAGGTAAAAAGATGTGCTTTTCTATTTCTTCAACTTTCAATTGTTTGGTTTTCCGTCTTTTTATTTTATTTCATCTGCCGTGATTAATTGAAGGTTGAGAAATGTTTGTATCAGTTCGCTTTCGTTCTTAATAAGCTTTGCTTGCCAACCGGCACGTATTGCACCTTCGATATTTTCTAATCGGTCATCAAAAAATATTGTTTCAGATGGATTAATGTGAAATAATATTTCCGCTGAGCGATATGCTGCTAAGTCCGGTTTTATGTGTCCTTGTTCATGGGAAGTATATACCGCCTCAAAAGGTGCGCACAGATCCATCCACGCATTCACTCCGTTAAAATCAAGACTGTTGGTATTTGAAAACAAAAACAGGCGGCATCGCAACCGCAACCAATGAACAATTCCCCATGTTTTTGCGCGCACAGGAAAAGTAAGATGGATGTTCTCGCGGTAACGCTGTTCATCGCCGGAATTTAAAGGAATATAATGTCCCAATTCGCTAAAAAATTCTGTCTCCGTGTATTTCCCTATCTCAAATTTCCGAAAAAACGGCGATTCATAAAAACGCCAAAAATCTTCGAAAGACCAACCCATTGCATCGGTAAAACGCCTATAATTGACATCTACGATGATATTGCCCAGATCAAATACAATATTTTTTATATTGGGTTTGGAGTTCATGATCTCAGATTACAATTCCAGCAATTTCTTTGTGGCGGTTGTAAGATTAATACAACCGGTTTTGGTAATAATAACATCATCTTCGATGCGGACACCGCCCCATTCGGGAATATAAATACCGGGTTCAATTGTTACTACCTGGTTGACCTTCAGTTTTTTTTCATATTTTGGTGATAAGCGGGGTTCGGCGTGAACTTCCAGACCAAGGCCATGTCCCAATCCGTGTCCGAAATATTTACCATATCCCTTTGATATAATATGATCACGGGACATTGCATCAACAGCTTTCCCGGTCAATCCCGCCCGAATACCTTTAATGGCAGCCATTTGTGATTGTAAAACAATATGATAAATTTCGTGTTGTTTTTTCGTCGCTTTTCCCAAACATACGGTACGTGTGATATCCGCATGGTATCCTTTGCTCATAGCGCCGAAATCGATGGTTATCAACTCTCCCGTCTGCAACAGTTTATCTGTTGGCTGATGGTGCGGCCGGGAACTGTTGACCCCGGATGCAACGATGCTGTCAAAACTGTCTTTTTCGCTGCCGAGAGATTTCATAATAAATGATAGTTTTGCGTCCAATTGCCGCTCACTAACACCTGGTTTTATCTCGTTCAACAGTTCTGAAAAAGCTGCATCGGTAATGCGTGCAGCTTCACCAAGGGCATCTAATTCCGGTTGCTCTTTTACAGATGCTAACCGTTCAAGCAACATGGACATATCTTTGAATACTGTATCGGGAAATAATGTGGTTATTTTGGTATATTCTTCATAGCTGAGATGATTTCCTTCGAAGCCTACTTTGGCTCCGGACTGCACACAGCCGCTGTTTTGTATAGCACTCAGGAGATCGCCTTTTTGGGGAACCACAATATGCATATTTTTGACTTCCTGGGCGCTCTGGGTCTTATAGCGGAAATCGGTAAAAAACCAGGCATCCTCCCGGGTAACATAACACATTCCATTTGAACCGGTGTAGCCGGAAAGATACCGTACATTAGAACCAAAACGAACTAACATTGCATTCAAGTCTTGTATCTTTAATTCTTCGCGTAGCTTTGTTAATCGTTTTTTGTTCATCATGATTCCTTTTTTGCTTCTTTCATCAGTATACTAACCCGTTCAATTTCTCCATTAACACGTTCGGAAGAAGGATCCCGTTGCTGAAGTTTAAATAAAATATCCAGTGCTTGCTCATATAGTCCTTGCCGAATATATAATTGTGCCATGGTCATGGTTTCAATGCCGTAATTGTTTTTATTTGTTGTCGTATTATTGATTACAGGTTCCGGCGCTTTATTGCGAGGCGGGCGATAATCCTTTTCCGGAATAATGGATAATTCTTTTTTCGCCGGAGAGGTTATTTCCTTCTGTGCTTGTTCAGGGTTATCCATATTTTTTATCAGATGCTGAATATATTTATTGTCATCAACACCGGGCAGATTGTCCGCGGACAGTTCATCCTGTCCCAGATTGGGGACAGTAAGTTGTGCGTTGGCTAACGTATCTTTAAATTTTCGCAGGAACTGATGCATTTCCGGGGATCCTTTTTTATATGCAGTGATAACCAAATACAGATACTTTAATTCACTCACAGAATAATTGTCTTTATTCAATTTCAATAGCATCTCGGCTGCGGATACAAAAGAAGGATCGTACCGCAGAGCACGGGTAAAGCTGTCAATAGCATTAAATATATCCTGCTTGCGCTGATAATATAACCCCATAATAAACCAAATAAGGCCCTCGTTGGGGTGAGTGTTCAGTAGCTTTTTTGCCTCTGTAAATGCAATTTCATTTTCATTCTTTTCGAGATGTTTTAAGATGTTTCGACTATTTTCATAAAAGGATAATTGTTTCATCGTACTACTCCATGTATCCTTGTTCCCGTAAGCTCACATAACCCGAATGCCCAATGATAATATGATCCAGGAGAGGAATGTCCAGTATTTCCCCGGCCTGACGGATCGTATGCGTAATATCAATATCCTGCTTGCTTGGCTTTAATTCACCACTGGGGTGGTTGTGCATCAAAATTATTGCTGAGGCCAAATAATCAATTGCAGGTTTAAATATTTCCCGCGGATGAACAATGGATGCGCTTATACTGCCAATGGATATGTTCATATCGCGATATGCATGATGTGCACGATTAAGCAATATAACTTTGCAGACTTCCTTATTCAGCAGTCGTAAGCGTTCTCCATATATTTTAGCAATACTTTCCGGGCCTGTTATCACAAGGGTATCGTCACGTTGCAACTCTTCGTGAAGCCGCACACCCAATTGGAAGGCGGCAGATAATGTGGCTGCTTTTACCGGTCCAATCCCGTGATGTTTTGAAAGAGCTCCTGTGGTCGTTTTGCCTAACTGTAGCAACCCGCCATGTTCAGCCAACAGCTGCTGTGCTATATCCATTGCAGAACAGCTTGTTGTTCCTGATCGCAATAAAATTGCGATCAATTCAGCATGACTCAATATCTCAGATCCATGCTGTATAAGTTTTTCACGCGGCCGGTCATCAACCGGCCATTCTTTCATCGTCGTTTTCATCACCCCCATGATGTCCCCCGTAATTTTAGTCGTTTCGCGGATTATCCTGAAACCATTTTTCAATATAATCAATGGTTGTTGTGGTCGGTGTGCCCGGTCCAAAGAGCTCAGCAACACCCATCTTTTTCAATTCTCTTATGTCATCTTCCGGAATAACGCCGCCGCCAACTAACAGAACATCATCCATAGCGTTTTCCTTGAGCAATTCCAGTACCTTCGGGAAAATCGTCATGTGCGCGCCGGATAAAATGGACAGAGAAATGACATCCGCATCTTCCTGTATCGCGGCTGATACGATCATTTCGGGTGTTTGGCGCAAACCGAGATAGATCACTTCCATTCCGGCATCACGCAAAGCATTTGCAATTACTTTGGCTCCCCGGTCATGTCCATCCAAGCCGGGTTTTGCCAATATAACACGTATCTTTTTTTTCATGTTTATCCTCAAATCATTCATTTTTTTGACTATCGAGTACAAAGGTCACAGGACCTTCATTTATCAATGATACATCCATCATCGCGCCAAATTTACCGGTTTCAACCGGGATTCCAAGACCTTGCAATTGGCCGCAAAAATACCTATAGAGCCGTTCTCCATCATCGGGCGCTGCTGCTTTAGTGAAACCGGGACGACGTCCTTTGCGCCAGTCACCGCAGAGGGTGAACTGCGAAACCACTAAAGCCGATCCGGAAATATCTTTCAATGAAACATTCATTTTGCCGTTTTTGTCGGAAAAGATGCGGAGCCCGGCAATCTTATCTGCAAGAAAATCAGCGTCCGAATTGGTATCCCCGACAGCCACACCAAGTAAAATACATAGTCCGGCACCAATTTTTCCTGCTGTTTTGCCGGACACTGTCACTTTCGCTTGTCGTACTCGTTGAATAACGGCTATCATGATCCTGTTTCCATTCTAGTGGAATAATTTAGGTTAAAAATGTTGCAACTTCAATCTTTTGCGAAGAAAAATAGATTTAATCATACCTTGTTATTTTAAGGAATATTTTAAAACGACATCATCTTCGTTTACCCCCAGATCGCGGGCAATGATCGGACATTTTGCCTTGAGCAGAAAAAATACCGGTCTGTCTGTTTCCGACAAGCCCTCATAATTCCCTTGCCCTTTGCTGATGATCATATCAGCCGCGTAAAAGCGTTTTAAAAACGCATCATTGCAAAGATGTAAAATGGTTGCCGGCGCGGGTGTCCCGGAAGATATTATTTCTGCTACTTCATCTAAGCCGGAAGCTATAGCATCTTCTTCGGTAACATCATTAATAATAGGAACGCCCCGTACAATATAGGTAACGGGTTTCCCGAGGTTTTCAATAAGAATTTTATCAAATACCGATTCTCCGGCATTATCGCCAAGATATAATATTGATCGTGCGGTCTGCAATTTTTGTTCAAATGCTTCAAGATCACAGATCGCAAAATCCTGTTGAAGAATAGTTTTCACATCATCAACCAAATTAAAGGCCTTATCCATTCCAAGGTCGATTACATTACCAGCAATGGCAATTCGGATAGCCGTAAATAGCGGATTATCGGAGCGGCGCACCAAATTACTCAGTTCAGGATAAAGGCTTAGTGCTTCCGCAATATTTTCCTTTTTCGTTGTTTTATAGGGATCATCTATGCCGGTTATTTTTCGAATCTCATCATAAATTATAACACCCATTTCCGGCGGAGTATGATCCATGGGTATATCTTTGATCTTGCTTCCGATGCGGTCAAGCAGCATTTTAATGTCTGCTTCATTATCCGTTGCTATTCGGCCAACCCGCAAAGCCTGATTTACAAAACAGGGAATACAGTCTAAAAATGTTTTCATTTTTCCTCTTTAAAATAGGGAAGTTTAATTCGCTTTCCGGCACCGCCTTGAATATATTTTTCGGGATATTTCTTTGCAATTTCAGAAATATGGCGCGTACAGTGGGTCGGACAAATATAATCTATATTACGCAAAATATCAAAATTATTAAAACCGTGGAGTCCGCCGATGATCGCATGAATATGCCCTTGCTGTTCTGCGACATGGATAATATTTTTTAATCCCGGGTGCGAACATCCAACTACCAAAACAATCCCGGCTGATGTTTTTATCATGAGTGATTGTTCTATTCCTGATAACTCTCCGGTAGAAAATATCCCATCTGACAGAGCCGCAGGTGTTGTTATTTCTATAATGCGTTTTGCGCGTTTAACGCCCCGCAGAGAACTGGGAATAATTATATCTACATCATAATTTACATGTAAAAATGCAGCCAGTCCGCCAATATGATCAAAATGATTATGTGATATAAACACGGTATCAATATCCATTGGATTGATATCCATCTTGCGCATATTTTCCATCAAGATATGCCCATCGGAACCCGTATCAAAAAGAATATTTTGTTCGCCAACCCGGATATGCGCGGCAAATCCCCAATCTGCTGTCAGATCGCTTTGATATATGGTATTATCATAAATGAGAGCGATGTTCATCTCTGTTTTTTTATTTTGTGTCATTTCTTTCGCCGCCATCCCGGAATCCACATAGATGTTTCGTTCATATAATTTTGATAGTCGTTGCCAAAACGCTGCAACAGTAATTTTTCTTCGTAGCGCGAAATTAAATATAAAAATATAATGGCAAGTATCAGAACAAATATTGCAGCGATTGAAATACTGATAATAATCAGTCCAAGATATAAAAGTATTTCGCTGACATACATCGGGTGCCTCATTATACCGTACACGCCTTTGCGAATAACAGACGGTGTTTTTCGCCGTTCGCCAAAGACAATGTTTATGCTTTTCATAGCTAAATACCCCGAGAAAATCAAGAGCACAATGCCAAACGGTGCACGAATATATAAAGGGATCATATCATTAAACATGGTGGTTTTATGTAAGAACAAGTTATCACCGCACCACACTACGATGAATAAAAAGAGAAATATTAATTGTCCGGCATCACCAAATTTATGTTCACCGGTAAGATCCGGGCGGGCTTTATAATTATGATGTTCTTTTTTTCTGCTCATATTTTCTGTTCCTTTTTAAATGGTTATCCTAATGCGATATCAAGAAGCATCATTGTGGCAAATCCCAGCATTGCGCCAATGGTGGACCAGTCTGTTTCATTTCCGTGCTGTGATTCGGGAATTAATTCCTCCACGACGACAAAGATCATAGCACCCGCAGCAAATGATAAGGCATAGGGAAGCAGCGCAGTAATTTTTAATACCAGCAATGCTCCAAATACACCTGCCATAGGCTCCACGATACCGGAAAGCTGTCCATAATTAAAGGCCTTTAATCGCGAAAGACCTTCCCTGCGCAAGGGAATAGAAATTGCAGCTCCTTCCGGAAAATTCTGTAATCCAATACCGAATGCAAGCGCGATAGCACCTGTTAAGGCGCCTATATTTGGGTTGAGATATAATGCGCCGAAGGCAACTCCAACAGCCAGGCCTTCCGGGATATTGTGCAAAGTAATGGATGAAACAAGCAATACACTTCGCCGCCAGGATGTTTTAATTCCTTCCGCCTTTTCTGTGGGCAATCCCAAATGCAGGTGCGGCAAAATATTATCGATCAGCAACAGAAACGCGCCTCCCAGCAGAAAGCCAACCACAGCCGGCACCCAGGGGATTTGCCCGGCTTCTTCAGCCATCTTGATTGCTGGATTCAACAGAGACCAAAAACTGGCGGCGATCATCACACCGGCCGCAAAGCCCAGCATGGCATTAAGTACCTTCTTATTTATAGATTTAAAAAAGAACACCATGGCGGCGCCCAGAGAGGTCATTGCCCATGTAAACAGCGTTGCGAGTAAAGCTAATATGATGGGATTATATTCAAGAAGTTTTTCTAACATTATGTGTTCCCTCTTTTTTGTCTTGTTTACATTGCTTTCAGTTAATATACATTAACTATTTAAAATAATAAACTTTTTTATGGGAAGAGGGATGCCCGTTCTCTTATGGCATACTAGGTGTTTGAACAGATGATATCCATTACGCGGCTGGTTCTGGCCGCGGTTTCGCCGGTGCTTGGACAAATGTCTGTTCCCCGGAGCTGTCCGACAATACTGCGGATAAGCAGTTCCTGAATATGGATCGGGAGCTCAAATTGTTCCTGAGATGTTCCCTGTATTTCTGATGTAATATCAATACGGGCATGCGCAAAAGTAGAAAAGCGCAGACTACCTTTTTCGCCCAGAATATAAATATCATCTTTTTCTTCCGATGGCGGACTTACAAAGCACCAATTGCCGCTGCCCGCTACGCCGCTTTTAAACTGAAATGTCGCACTCAGCGTATCTGCGGGCACATAAAGACCGGCACGGTTTTCTGTAATACCCTGTACGCGAATAATATCTCCGAATAAAAAATCCAGTAAATCAAGCTGATGGGATGCCAAATCGTGAAAATGCCCGCCACCGGAAATTGGTGGCTGTATTCTCCAGTTTTGTTCAGGATGAACAATATCTTCGCGACGAGGTGATTGGTAAAATGCAATATGCACGGAACAGATATTTCCAATTGCTCCCTCTTCCAACAGTTGCTTTACGCGCAGAAAATGCGGCAGAGCCCGACGATAATAGGCAACAAAAAGCGGGACACCGGCTTTCTTACACGCTTTGATTATTGTTTCGCATTCCTGATAATTCCGTGCCATGGGTTTTTCAACATATACTGCCTTGCCGGCATGAGCTGCCTGAATTGTGTATACCGCATGAGAGTCGGGCGGTGTGGCAATATAGACTGCGTTGATTTCCGGATCCTGTAATATTTCATTGACGTTGGTGGTCCAATTGAGAATATTGTGTCGGGAAGCAAATGCCTCGCATGCTGAAGCGGAACGTCGCATCACGGTTTTAACCCGGGAATGTGGAATAATATCCATGGCCGGTATACTCTTTTTTTCGCACACCTTTCCCGCGCCGATCACGCCCCAAATAATATTTTGAACGGTTTTCATATAATGTGATCAGTTTTCTTTTTTATCTTCCATATTAACAACAATACCGCCCCAGCGTGCTGCCACCTTGTTATATATCCAATAAAAAAGCAGTGCAAAAACATAAATAATAACTAAATAAAATACCGGAATAATGATATATACCCCCCAGAACCCCCAATTATTCTGACCGGTGATCAAACCGATGATCAATCCAACAAGCCCAATGATAGAAATTATTAAGGAAAAAATGGCTGTTGTGATGGCAAGGATCTTTGCTGATTGTTTTGCATCGATAGATATTATTTCTTTTTTCATACCATCTCCTTTTCCTGTTTATTTGTTTTCTAACACCTCGTTAATTTCCCTGAATAGTTCTTCCTGATTAATGGGCTTTGAAATATAGCCTTCA
This sequence comes from Fidelibacterota bacterium, assembly GCA_030620575.1. Taxonomy (GTDB): domain Bacteria; phylum Fidelibacterota; class Fidelibacteria; order Fidelibacterales; family Fidelibacteraceae; genus M50B103. The sequence goes on along the minus strand of JAUXEL010000023.1, from coordinate 5,713 downwards.
CAGCCAAGTTCCAGGAAATGTTCCTTTTCGTTTCGCATTGCATAGGCAGTTTGTGCGATAATTTTGGTCTTATATCTTTTTCCTTTGATTTCTTCCAAACAGGCATATCCATCTTTTTCAGGCAAATTAATATCAAGCAACAGAATATCCGGATCGTGATCTTTAAGTATATTCATGAGCTTTTCACCGTCTTCCGCATGAGAGATCTCCGCTTTAACATTACGGAGAAATTCTTTTAGAAGATAAAAAGACGCCATATCATCTTCGGCAATGAGAATATGTTTTCCTGAAAGATCAGGTATAACTGTTTTATTTCCGACAGAAATTTCCGCCGGTTTATCTACTTCGTCAAGGGGAATGGAAAAATAGAAAATACTGCCTTTATCCGGATTGGGTTCAAACCAGATATTACCTCCGAGAAGTTCTACTATTCCCTTTGAGATACTTAATCCCAGTCCGGTTCCCTGGCGATAATGATCTTCTTCCACCTGACGGAAGCGTTCAAATATCATGTTATATTTTTCTTTGGGAATACCGGGGCCGGTATCTTTGACATAAGCAATTAAAATATGATCATCCGCATTTTCGGTAATAGTACAACCAAGCTCGATGACCCCCTTAGTGGTATATTTTATTGCGTTATCCAGTAAATTATTTATTATTTGCTGCACGCGGTATTGGTCCGCATTAATCCGCATTGACGTGTAGGCTTCCGGAAATGATAATAGTAATTTCAGTTCTGGTTTTTCATTCAAAAGAGAACTGTTGTTATATACCCTTATACTTTGAGTAAAAATATCGTACAGCTTGCAAGAAGTTGGATTAATTGCCAGTTGATGTGCTTCCAGCTTTGAAACATCAATAATATCATTGATGATTTGCAACAGGCTGTTCCCGGCAGTACGGATCATGTGGAGAAACTTCTTCCGCTCGCTGTCCGAGAGTTCATTTTTGCCAAGTAAATTCGAAAAACCTATGATCGCGTTCATGGGTGTGCGGATCTCGTGGCTCATATTTGCCAAAAATATTGATTTCAAGCGATCACTTTCTTCCGCTTTCTCTTTTGCAATTATCAGCTGTCGTTCTGTTTCTTTTAATGTTGTGATATCATCAAGAAAATTCAATGTGGCGGGCTTGTTTTCCCATTCTATCACTACAGAATTAATTCTTACCCATCTAACGGTATCTACACCGACCATAATCCGGAAGGGATAGTTTGTAGGTACATCCTTTCCGCTGATACGATCTTTGTAACGTTGTATCACAAATTTCCGATCTTCAGGATGAACAAAATCAATAAAAGTGTGGCGTTTAATTTCCTCTTCTGAAATCTTCAGAATCTCGATGATTTTTTTGTTCGCAAAGCATATGTATCCGCCCTGGACAACCAGAATTGCTTCCCCTGCAGTCTCTACCAGTATTCGATATTTTTCTTCGCTTTCTTCTTTGTCTTTCTGAATCTGCCATATAGACCAGCGTTTCAGCATAAGTAAACCCAGCAGCATGGTACCCGGAGTGTAAATAATAAGTAAGGTAAGCCAAATGGATTGCAGGGTTGTTGCAATACTTTCTTTAGGTAAAAATAAGGTGCAGAGCATCATAACAAGGTGTACTATTAAACCAAGTATAAGTAAATTTATCATGGGTTTTTTAATTTTTCTGGGCGGGAAAAAGTGACGCCATAGCAGTCCAATAATTCCCGAAGAAAAAATCACTGCAATACCCATCCACATACCGCCACCGCCCATATAAAGACGATAGGCAGCAGTTATTATCATGGCAATCAGAGTGGGTATTCCACCAAAAAACAGCCCTGAAATGGCAAGCATAATTGAGCGCGTATCAAAGACAATACCCGGACTGAGAGTCCAGGGAGTGAACATCAGGAAAATACCAATAAAGCCGAGTATAAACCCGGCCAGAATTTTCCCGGGGACTGTTTTGATATCTTCATTTTTTGCCCATAAATAATCGTAACCCATGCTAAATGTTAGTAAAACAGCAATATTCTGTATCAAGCCAATAAAAATTGATTTTTCCACGCTTTATCTCCTTATTCCCATATACTATTTTATTGACAAATCAATAAAAATCAAAGGACTATATTGTATCACCTTTAGTAAAACAGCAACTGCAAAATAATATTTTATTGGTTCTCGTTTTTTTAATCAATTCCGGGGAATCAACATATATTTGTTTTTATCTTTTTAATGGGCATACAATTTTGCAATCTCACCTTGCAACTCAAGGGATTTTCTTGTAAAATTTATAGCTAATTATAGGGAAGACTATGGATTTTTTATTTCATTCAAATTGGGGACTGTTTATTGTCTTTACGGTCGGTATTCTTGTTATACTGGGTATTGCGGATATACTGTTTAAACTACTTAAGATCCACGTACATCATACACGTCGTTTTGTACATATTTTCGTCGGTTGTCTGATCTGTGTCACTCCTTTCATTTTTGAATCCCGCATCCCGGTATTACTTGTTGCCGGAGTATTTATTGTGTTGAATATTTTTGCAATGAAATTCAATCTGATAAAAAGCATTCATGAAACAGACCGGATATCATACGGGACTGTTTTTTTTCCGATATCATTTTTTATTCTGGTTTTTTGGTTCTGGGATAAGGATCCGGCAATCTTATTAACCGCCATGTTGATCATGGCTTTTGCTGATCCAATTGCCAGCTGGGTGGGGGAATCACGAAAGAAACCGATTTTATTTACTATTTTAACAGATAAAAAATCACTGCAGGGAAGTACGGCTATGTTTATTACTGCATTTATCGTTGCAGTATTCAGCATGAAAGGTTTTCGCGATGCTTTCAATAATCCCATTACCTGGCAAACCGCGTTGCTTTTGGGGTTTTTTGCAGCGGTGTATTCAGCTGGTGCGGAAACTATCTCTCACAAAGGAACAGATAATTTAATGGTACCTATTGGAGCGGGTGTTATATTAGATGGGTTATATCACGGTACTCCGGAACTGCAATTGCAACTTATGCTGTGGATGAGTATAACCGTTATTATTGCATATCTGGCATATAAAACACGTTCCTTAAGTTTATCGGGCGCGATGGGCGCATGGCTGTTGGGTACGGTAGTATTTGGTTTGGGCGGACCTGAATGGATGATACCGGTGTTGGTCTTTTTTATCATTTCAACCATCCTGACCAAGACAGGGAAAAAACATAAAAAGAAACTGGAAATTGTTTTTGAAAAAACCGGACGGCGTGATATTTACCAGGTTTTTGCTAATGGCGGTGTTGCAATGATCGCAACCATGGCCTGGCATTTCTTTTCACCGGTATATCCAAACAGTGAAATTTTTTGGTATATGATATTTATTTCCGCAGTTGCCGCAGCAACCGCAGATACCTGGGGTACAGAGATCGGCGCTTTTAGCAAGCACGACCCTATCAGCATAAAAACATGGAGACGGGTTCCCGCCGGCACTTCAGGCGGACTTACTTTGATCGGTACTATGGGTACGGTTATTGGATCGTTTTTTATTGCCATTATCGGTAAGTTTTCACTACAGTATTTTGCGGGCCTGGAAATTTCTATAAATCTGGTATGGATAATAACCGCTGCAGGATTTATCAGTGCATTGGTAGATTCATATCTTGGCGCAAGCGTACAGGCGCAATTCCAATGTCCAACCTGTAAAAAAATCACCGAAAAAGAACATCACTGCGGAAATGATAATATTCCCATGGTACGGGGATACCGCTTGATGAACAATGACATGGTAAATTTATGTAATACAATAATCGGTGGACTGTTAGGTGGATTGCTGTATTTCTTTTTTATTAATCTGAGGTAATCGTGAAAAAAATCATAAAAACACCATTTGCAAATATGTATGAAAATGCCGCATTTTCATCGCAACTCGTAACCCAGGGCGTGATGTGGGAAATTGCCGATGTATTAGAAACAAAAGGTGACTGGATAAAATTGCGCTTGCCGGATGGATATGAGGCTTGGTCGCAGAATTTTTCAACACTGGACCTGACGCCTAAATTTGAAACAATAATCAAACCTTTGCCTCGTGTAATGATCCATATCCCTTTTCTTCCCATTTATTTCGACCCGGAAATGAAGGGCCGCCGAAATGCGGTGGCTGCACTTGCTGCGTCTTTTCCCTATCTAAAACATGAAAATGATGTATATGAAATTCTTATGCCAAACGGGCAGCATGGCTATATTCAACAGGCAATCTTACCGGTAACAGACCCTCGTGATATCATTTTGTATATTGCCGATCAATTGCTGGGCACCTCCTATTTCTGGGGCGGAAAAACCGAGAACGGATGCGATTGTTCCGGTATCACGCAAATGTGTTTCTCTATTGCGGGTCTTTCCCTGCCACGGGATGCGAGCCAACAAATCAAGATATTAAAAAACAATCCGGTTGCCGTGGATAAAGCAAAACCGGGAGATCTGGCGTTTTTCCAAAATGAAAAAGGTAATATTACTCATGTTGCCATCATGCGCAAGGCTCTTGAATATATTCATTCTTCGGGAGAAGTAAAGCTGACTAGTTTTGATCCAAACGCGGCACATTATTTAAAAAAATTAGATAACATGCTTGAGGGTGTGTATTCTATTAAGACAATATTATAAGAGGATAATATGGCAGTAAAACGAATTTTATCGGGCATGCGCCCCACGGGAAAACTTCATATCGGACACTATGTGGGTGCCCTGGAAAACTGGGTATCTTTACAGGGAGAATATGAAAATTATCATCTTATTGCCGATTATCATGTATTGACTACACAGTTAGAAACCGGGGCAATGTTATTCAACACAATAGATATGGTCAAAGACTGGATCGCCGCAGGCATCGATCCGGAAAAAAGCCCCATATTCCGTCAATCGCAGATCAAAGAACATGCGGAACTTAATTTATTGTTCTCTATGCTGATTACCAAAGAGCGTCTTGAGCGCAATCCTTCATTAAAGGAACAGATACGGGACTTGAATTTACCTACTGTTATTTATGGTCACCTCGGTTATCCGGTGCTACAAGCTGCAGATATTTTACTATACCGCGCAACGATTGTACCGGTGGGCGAAGACCAGGCATCTCATATTGAAATTACCCGGGAAATTGCCCGGAAATTTAATAAAACCTATGGTCGTGTTTTTCCGGAACCGGCGACAAAACTGACCCGTTTTTCACGTTTGCCCGGACTGGACGGCAAAGCAAAAATGTCAAAATCGCTTGGTAACACAATATTTCTTTCCGATGATCCGGAGGCAATCTTGCAGGCTGTATGCAAGGCAGTTACCGACACACAAAAGATCCGCCGAAACGATCCGGGTCGTCCGGACGTATGTACTATTTTTACTTATCATAATGTTTTTAATATTGCTGAAACCGAAGTCATTCGCAAAAATTGCGAATCCGGCGCATTGGGTTGTGTGGATTGTAAAAAGAATTGTGCCGCTAAAATCGCAAACTTTTTTGAAGCACATCGTGAAAAACGCGAAAGCCTCAGCGACGACATGATCATGGATATTCTTATGGACGGTGAAACCCGTGCCCGCATCCTTGCACGGGAAACCATGGCATTGGTGCATGATGCGATGGAATTGGGATAAATGACGGGATTATTTTTCGACAGGATAACGGGATATACAGGATAGGGTAAAGAAGGGGAAAAGACCTGCTGACTGGTAACTGGTAACTGGTAACTGG